>JAWLHD010000081.1:0-11418 GCA_041690555.1 Anaerohalosphaeraceae bacterium | reverse complement strand
CGGTTGAGGAGGCGGAACTGGATGCCGGCGGCGTCAATGGCCAGGCCCATGAGGCCTCCGAGGGCGTCGATTTCGCGGACGATCTGTCCTTTGGCCAGGCCGCCGATGGCGGGGTTGCAGCTCATTTTGGCAATGTTCTGGCGGCTCATGGTAATGAGGAGGGTTTTTGCGCCGAGCCGTGAGGCGGCCCATGCGGCTTCAGCTCCGGCGTGCCCGCCGCCGATTACTATGCAATCGAAGGAGGTTGTTTTCATTGGGCGTCCGCCAGTGCGACCGCCGAGGCGATGGCGAAGTTGGCGGTGTGGGTTATGCTGAGGGTGATTTGCTCGATGCCGAGGGAGTCGGCGATTCGTTTGACTTCGCCGGAGATTTCGACGACTGGCCGGCCGGCGGGGTTGTTGACGACTTCGATGTCGGTCCATGCAATTCGGCCTCGCCAGCCGGTGCCGATGAGCTTGAGAACGGCTTCCTTTGCAGCGAAGCGTCCGGCGAGTTTTTCGATTTTGTTGCGGACCACGTCGGCGTCGGCCTGTTCGCGGGTTGTGAAGACGCGATTGAGGAATCTGGTCTGGTGGCGGTCGACCAGTTCCTGGAGCCTCGGAAAGTCGACGAGATCGATACCGTGGGCGATGATCTTCATGGATTACCTGCCGGGGTTTTGACTGGTGAGACCCTGATCGGCCTGCCATTTGAGCCAGGCTTTGTGGACGCAGAAGTCGATGAAGGGGTCCAGTCCGGCGATGTTTGCCTGGTCCATCAGTCTGGTAAGGAGCCTGTCAAAGCGATCTCGGCGCCGCATGAGCTGGATGTCGAGTTCTATTTTCGGCTGGAGTTCTCCGAAGGATGCGACTCCGCCGACTTTTTTGTCTTCGAGTTTGACGAGGAAGACGTGTCCGGGGGATTCGATGGGTCCGGCGACCTGACCTATTTCCATGTTTTTCGCGGCGGCCTGAACGGGGGCGTAGGTGCTGACAAGGCTGGAGCCGTCGCTGACGGGGGTCCATAGTCCGCCGTCGTGTGCGCGATGGCCGTGGGAGTAGGCCTTTGCCAGTTCGGCGAAGTCTTCGCCGTTGTTGATTCTATGCAGCAGCATTTGGGCTTTTGCCAGCGCGGCCTGTTGCCGCGTCTGGTGTGCTTCGGCGTCGATTTCATCGTATGTGAGCCTGTCGGGGACGATATCGATGAGTCGGAACTGTACGAAGCCGTCCCACTTGACGTCCTGTCGGCGGAGGAAACCCTTGAACTCGTAGTCGTCCTTCTGCATGTCGTTGTACATTGCGAGCATTTCGCTGTGGGCGATGGGTCGGTCGTCCATGAGGTTTTGCGAAGCGTAGTACGATTGTATGAGAAGGAGTTTTTTCTGGAAGTCCCTGAACTGCTGCCAGTCCATGCCTCTTTCGGTTAGTTCTTTTTGTGCCTGTGCGTAGTCGTTTCCGTAGCCTGCAACGAACCTTCTGATTTCCTTCTGTACGGCGGTTTCGAGCATCTCGTCGATTTTGTCGGGGGCCTGTTTTCTGGCTTCCTGAAAGAGGAGGACGTCGGTTATTTTTCCGATGACGGCTTCCCTTACGTATGGTCTTGCCCGCAGGTAGAAGATGTCCGCCTGGGCACCGGCGGGCGGCTGGAATACCTGCAAGACAGGGGTGATGATTTCGTCGACGGTGATGGTTTCGTCTTTGATGCTGAGCGTGAGTCCGTCGGATGGTGCGGGGAGGTTATCGCGTTCGGCGAAGGGGATGTTGGCCATTTCTTCGTGGGTGAACTTGCCTTTTTTGGCCGTCGGGTCCTCGCAACCGAAAAGGAGTAGAGCGGCGAGGCAGAATGACAGGAATAGCGTGTCTTTGGCCTTCATCTTTTGAACACCTGCATAAAAAGCACATGGATAATCGGCGATACGGAGCGCCATTATATTTGGTCGGGTCGTCGGCGTCGATTATTTTCTCAACATCTTACGCAGAACAGTCATTAAGGTTTGCGGTTGGAGATACCTTTTGTCCAGCCGGACGTGAACAGTTGTCGGGTCCGGTATGCGGACGGAGCCCGGTGCGCGGGCGAAGAGGTCGGCCGTTACGGCTTCGTCGGTCAGGGAAAAAACGAGGTCCGGAGGCGAGAGGAATATGGTTTTTATGTTCCATCGGGCGGCCATGATTCGGAGCTGGCTGAGGTCGAGGAGCTGGTCGACCTGATTTGGTACGGGACCGAAGAGGTCGGCGAGTTCGGCTTTGAGGCGGTTGAGGTCGGAGACATCGGCGGCGAGGGCTATTCGTCGGTAGACGTCCATTCTCTGGCGGTCGGAGGGGATGTAGCTTTTTGGGATACAAGTGGAGAATCCCAGGTCGATCATAACGGCGGGTGGTTCTTCGACGGGTTCGTTTCGGAGACGTTTTACGGCCTGGGCAAGGAGCTGGCAGTACATTTCGTAGCCGACGGTGTTGATGTGGCCGGACTGTTCGGGTCCGAGTATGTTGCCGGCGCCGCGGATTTCGAGGTCTCGCAGGGCGATTCGGAAGCCGGCGCCCAACTGGGAGTATTCTTCGATAGCCTTGAGTCGTTTGGCGGCGGTGGGCGTAACGGGTCGGGACTCTGGCAGGAGGAGGTAGGCATAGGCTCGGTGTTTGTATCGACCTACGCGTCCTCGGAGCTGGTGGAGCTGGGCGAGGCCGAAGCGGTCGGCGTCGCAGATGATCATCGTGTTTGCGTTTGGGATGTCGAGTCCGCTTTCTATGATGGTGGAGCAGACCAGCACGTGGGTGCGGCCTTTCACGAAGCGGATCATGGCGTCTTCAAGCTGGTGTTTGGCCATCTGGCCGTGGGCGACGTCGATGCGGATGCCCTCGTCGTTGATGACGGAGCGGAGTGCTTCTGCGGCGCGTTCGATGGACTGGACGCGGTTGTAGAGGTAGAAGACCTGGCCCTGGCGGTTGATTTCATGGAGGATTGCGCGGCGTACGAGGTTTTTGTCGAATCGGCAGACGCGGGTTACGATTGCGCGACGGTCAAGCGGTGGCGTGGCCAGCGAGGAGATGTCGCGGAGGCCGAGCAGCGACAGGTGCAGGGTGCGCGGGATGGGGGTGGCGGTCATTGTGAGGACGTCGACGTTAACCTTGAACTGTTTGAGGCGTTCCTTGTGGGCGACGCCGAAGCGCTGCTCTTCGTCGACAATGAGCAGGCCGAGATCTTTGAAGCCGACGTCCTGGCTGAGCAGGCGGTGGGTGCCGATGAGTATGTCGAGTTTGCCGCGTTTGGCTCGGCCGATGACTTCGTGCACCTGTTTTGGCGGGACGAAGCGGTTGAGTACTTCGACGGTTACGGGGAAGTCGGCGAAGCGTTCGGCGAATGTGCGGCCGTGCTGGACGGCGAGCACGGTGGTGGGCACGAGGACGGCGACCTGCTTACCGGCTTCGACGGTCTTGAAGGCGGCCCGCATGGCGAGTTCTGTTTTGCCGTAACCGACGTCGCCGCAGAGGAGGCGGTCCATCGGGACCGGCTGCTTCATGTCGGTCTTGATTCGCTCTACGGCGGTGATCTGATCGGGGGTCTCCTGGTAGAGGAACGACTCTTCGAATTCCTTTTGCCAGGTTGAGTCATCTCCGAAGGCGAAGCCGCCCAACTTTTCGCGCTGCGCCTGGATTTCGAGCAGTTCCAGTGCCATTTCGCGGACGCCGAGGGCGGCCTTTTCCTTCTGTCGCTCCCATTTTTTTGTTCCGATTTTGCTGAGCGGGGGTCGTTTCGGTGCGGCGCCGATGTATTTCTGCACAAGTGCAATACTGCTGACGGGCACGTGGATCATGACCTTGTCGGCGTATTCGATGGTGAGGTATTCGCTGAGGCTGCCGTTCTTTTCCATGGTTGCGATGCCGCGGAAACGGCCGATGCCGTAGCTGACGTGGACGACGTAGTCGCCCTTCTGCAGATCGAGGGTGCTTTCGACGGGGGATACACTTCGTATGGCGCGGATTCGTCGGCGGACTGCGACCTGGCCGAATATTTCGTGGTGGCTGACGAAGATTGCGTCGAGCGAGGGGAGGATGAAACCCTGGTGGATGAAGCCGAGGGGCATTTTGAGGCGTTCGGGTACGCGGCCGAATTTGTCGGTGATGATCTCTGTAAGGCGTTTGGTCTCGGCGATGTTTTCGCAGTACAGGTAGACGTCATTATTATCGGTCTTTGTGATGAGGTCTTCGAGGACGGCGGTGCTGGACTTGTGGAGGCCAGCGGCTTTGTGCTCGTACTGCTGGGCGCTGGTGACGTTGAGGCGGAGGCTGTCGGCGGCGGCGGCGAAGCGGCTGATTTCGAGCAGCGTGAAGCGGTTCATGGCTCTGTAGACGGCGGACCAGGGGTACAGGCCGCGCGGATCTTCGAGGCGGTCCAGGAAGACTTCCGAGACTTCGGCGGCGGCGGCGGGCTCTTCGAGGATGATGATTGTGTCGGCCGGCATGAGATTGACGAGCAGTTCGGTCTGGTCCAGGCGCTCGTGTCCACCGGGTGCTATGATGCCGACACTTTCGATGCTTTCGGTGGAGCGCTGGGTGTCGAGGTCTATGCGGCGGATGCTCTCGATGGTGTCGCCGAAGAACTCGACGCGGACGGCTTCGATATCTCGTACAGCGGCGGAGGGGCGAGCAGCGGCGGTCTCGGTGGTTACGGGCGCGAAGATGTCGACGATGCCGCCGCGGCGTGCGAACTGGCCGGGCAGATCGACGCTTTCGACCTGTTCGAATCCGGCGTCGAGCAGCCATTCTGCGACAAGCTCCGGCTCGACGGTCTGGTTTACGCGGAGACTGAGGCCGCCTTCTTCGAGAAGCTTGATGCTGGGGACGGGCTGGTTGAGGGCCTGAACGGAGGTACTTATGATCAGGCGGCGAGAGTCTTCGGCTGCGCCGCGGGCAAGGGCCAGCGCTATCCGCAGACGCTGGGCGCCGATTTCATCGGTGGCGTCGACGGGTCTGTCGCGACCTTCCCAGACGGGGAACGTCTCCACTGCTCTGCCGGCGAAGACGGCCAGGTCGTCGCTGACGTTGTCGGCGTCGTCTATGTGGGGGCTGACGTAGAGTATCGGTCTTTGGAGGTGCGCCGAGACGTGGGCTGCAAGCATGGGCGCAAAGGATCCCCACGTCCCGTCGACTCTTACGGGGGGTTGCTGTGCCCCAGTGGCGTCGAGACGGGATATTATCTCGCGCACCACATTATCTCTGTTGAGGTCCAATTGACCTGCTTACGTATAACCTTCCGGCGGCAACGCCACCGAAGAAATCTTTCTTAATGCCCCGAGGCTGCCTTAACTACCTGGATACAACGCTTGCAGAGGTCGTGGTGTTCGGGGTCGGCTCCGACGGAGGGCCAGTAATTCCAGCATCGCTGGCATTTGGCGTGGGTGCTCTTCTGTGCGACGATACGGGGCTCGGCGCCCTTCGTGAGTGTCACCTCGCTGACGATGCAGAGGGCGGCGAAGGCCTCGACGCCGAAATCGTTGACGGCGGCGATTACTTCGTCGTCATCGGCGGTGATTTCGACGGATGCTTCCTGGTTGCTGGCGATTTTCTGATCCCGCCTGAGCCCTTCGAGGACACGGAGGACCTCGTCGCGGAGCTGCATGAGCTTTTGCCATTTGGCGTCGTTGCGCTGGAGATCGATGGACGTATCGGGTTGGGGCATAAGCGACAAGTGGACGCTGTCGACGTTCTGCGACTTGTGTCCGGCGGCCTGCCAGGCCTCTTCGGCGGTGTGCGCAAGGATCGGCGCAAGCATTCGCACAAGCGCGTCGAGGATCGACTGCATGGCGGTCTGGCAGCTTCGCCGCGAGAGGCTGTCTTTTGCGTCGCAGTAGAGGCGGTCCTTGAGCACGTCCATGTAGATACTGCTCATCTCGACGGTGCAGAAGTTGTAGATGAGCGAGAAGACACGATGGAACGCAAAGGTGTCGTAGGCTTCGCGGACGCGTTTGACAAGCTTCTGAAGCTGCTCGACGGCCCATTGATCGATGGGCAGCATATCCGGGTATGCGACGGCCATCGCAGGGCTGAAGTCGTTAATGTTGCCGAGGAGGTATCGCAGTGTGTTTCGGATTTTCCGATAGGCGTCCTGCTGGCGTCCGATGAGTTCGTCGCTGCAGCGGATGTCTTCCTGGTAGTTGACACTTGAGACCCACAGGCGGAGTACGTCGGCGCCGTACTTTTCGATCTCTTCGAGTGCGTTGACGTAGTTGCCCAGCGACTTGGATTGCTTCATGCCCTTCTCATCGACGGTGAAGCCATGTGTAAGTACGGCCTTGAAGGGCGGTTTCTGAATGGCGCCCAGGGCGGGCAGCAGGGACAACTGGAACCAGCCGCGGTGCTGGTCTGAGCCTTCGAGGTAGAGGTCGACGGGGACGGGCCAGCCGGCGGCGGCGGCGACGCTGTGCCAACTGCAGCCGGACTCGAACCACACGTCGAAGATGTTCTCTTCCTTATGCAGGTCGTCCCAGTCGAACCCCGGCGGCAGTTGAAAGTTCTCGCCCAGGATTTCCCTTGGGGAGTCGGTGAACCAACTGTCTGACCCTTTGCGGCCGACGTGTTCGGCGACGGCAAGCACGGATTCCTTTGTGAGGAGGCTTTGGCCGTCGGAGTTGGTGAAGGCCGGTATCGGCAGGCCCCAGGCGCGCTGGCGGCTGATGCACCAGTCGGGCCGCGATTCGAGCATGCCTCGGATGCGTTTTTCGCCCCAGGCGGGTATCCACTGTACGCCGCCGATCTGGTCGAGGGCAAGATTGCGGAGGCTCTTGCCGGATTGCGGCAATTGACGATCCACGCTGACGAACCATTGCTCGGTGGCTCGGAATATGACGGGCGTTTTGCTGCGCCAGCAGTGGGGATAGCTGTGCGTGATTTTCTGTTCGCTGACAAGCAGGCCGATCTTCTTCAGGCGGGCGTTGACCTCGGGATCGACCTGGAGGACGTTTTTGCCGGCAAGCCATTGCGGGACGGTGTCGTCGTAGCAGCCGTCGTCATTTACGGGGGAATAGACGGCGAGATTATTATTCTGGCCGGTCATGTAGTCTTCGGCTCCGTGGCCGGGGGCGGTGTGGACCAGGCCCGTGCCGTCTTCGGTGGTGACATATTCGGCAGTCACGACCATCCATGCATCTTTGTCGGTGGGGTTTGATTCGACGAACGGGTGGTTGTATCGGAGGCCTTCCAGTTGGGCGCCCTTGACGGGGGGCGTTGTTGTGTATTGGCTGTCTTCGAGGCCCGCGGCCTTTACGACGGCGGCCAGGCGGTCGAAGCCAACGATTGATTCGAACTTGCGGCCATCCTTTTCATAATGGAGGCCTACGTAGTCCAGCCGGGGGTGAACGGCTATGGCGAGGTTGGCCGCCAGTGTCCAGGGGGTGGTCGTCCAGATCATAAAGCAGTGTTGGCCGCGGCCGGTGACGAGAGCGAGCTGCCTTAGTTTGTCGACGGATGCCTCGGCGACTGGGAAGTTGACGTATATGCTGGAGCTTGCGATGTCCTTGTATTCGAGTTCGGCATCGGCCAGGGCGGTCTCACAGCCGACCGACCAGTGGATGGGCTTGAGTTGTTTGTAGACGAGTCCGTTGCCGACGAGTTCGGCGAATATCTGAAGTATGCCCTTTTCGTACTGGGGCTTGAGCGTGAGGTAGGGGTTCTTGAAATCGCCGAAGATGCCCAGGGACTCGAACTGCTTTGTCTGGAGCTTGACGTATTTGCTTGCGTACTGTTTGCAGAGCCTGCGGATTTCGAGTTTGTCCATGTTGCGGGCGTTTTCACCCAGTTCGGCCATGACCTTGACTTCGATGGGCAGGCCGTGGCAGTCCCAGCCCGGGACGTAGGGCGAGCGGAAGCCGGTCATTGTCTTATACTTGACGACGATGTCTTTGAGGACCTTGTTGACGACGTGTCCCATGTGGATGTCGCCGTTGGCATAGGGCGGTCCATCATGAAGTATGTATTGGGGTGCGTCGGCTCTTTCGGCGAGGATCCGCTCGTAAATGTCGGCCTTTTGCCATGCCTTTCGCTGCTGCGGCTCGCGCTGTACGAGGTTGGCCTTCATTGCGAAGGATGTGCCCGGCAGATTGAGCGTGTCCCGATAACCTTTCTTTTCAGATTCCGACATCCACAGTTCCCTTATTCCGATAACAACTAAATTCCTGATCTTATGGTCGCCTGCGGCGCCTGTCAAGTGCGGAGCGATTGACAGCGCCGGGCGGGTGTGATGTTCGTTGTTTCAAATGCACGCTGATTGGCAGGGGCGGAAGTGCTCGACACTGCCGATATGCGCACGCACGATTATATTATCGTCAAATTAAGGGATGCCAACAGGAGAATACGAGGATGGGGGTTTGGGCCGAGGTTTTTGACGGCGATCCGGTCGATGCCTTCCGCCGATGTCGAAGGGGCGGTCGATCTGTGGGTTGCGGCGACAAAAGACGGTTGGCTGGGTCGAGTTAAGAAGAAAAAAGAACTTGCAAGATCATCCTGCCGATGTATAATACAGGTTGCGATACGGTGTTAAGTTCTGCGCCTGCGCTGATGGAAATTCGCCCTTTGTCTGGACCTAAACTATCGGATTTGTAAGTATTAGGAAAGATCGTCATGGCGGGAATGTATTACAGTTTGCAAGAGGTAATGAAGAAGCTTGGCAAGAATGAGGCTTCGATCAAGGAGATGGTGAAAGAGGGCAAACTGCACGAGTACCGCGACGGCGCGAAGGTCGTATTCAAGACGGCTGAGATTGACGCGATGGCCTCTCAGAAGGCTGAGATGGATATCACGGGATCCGAGATCGAGCTGGTTCTGGACGAGACGGGAGAGATTTCGCTGGACTCAGGCGCCGGTTCTCCGGCGAAGGGCGGGGACATGACGGGCGGTTTGGGACTGAGCGGGATGGGCGACCTGACCAGCGCGGATACGAATGTGGAGAGTGCGGGTATTAATGTTCTCGGTGAGACAGACGACGAATACAAGCTGACGGAGGACACTAAGGCCGAGACGCAGGCGATGGGTGGTCTGGACGACGATCTGGGCGACCTCGGCGATCTGGGCGATCTGGACGCGGACAGCAACCTTGAGGGGGTGGGCAGCGGTTCGGGGCTTCTGGACCTTTCTTTGCAGGCGGACGACACTTCTCTCGGTGCGGTTCTTGACGATATTCTGCCGGCGGCGGCTGACGGTGATCCTGAAGGTCTGGCGCTGCAGGACGGGATGGCGGAGGAGGCGGACAAGATATTTGAGGAGAGCCAGGGTTCGATGGATGGCGCCCCGACGGCGGCGCCGGAGCCTCTTCCGGAAGTTCCGGTGGCGGCGCCGGTATACCAGCCGGTGGTTGCCGTGGAGGAAGGCGGCGGCGCATACGGGGCGGCGATGTTCCTTCCGCTTGTGGCGATTATCTATGCGTCGATCGTCGTCTTTGCGGGTCTGCGGAACGTGGTTCCGGGCATACTCAGGAGCATCGCGAATAATGAGTTTTACGGCTTAGGGCTGATCTGGTATATTGTTATTGTGCTGTCGGTGGTAACGCTGCTGATTGTCGCAGTGTCCGGTATGTCAGGCGGCAAGAAGGCCAAGAAGAAGTAAGGTCCGGCGCCAGGGCGTCGGCTATTTATTTTACCCGAGAACCGAGCAATAGCCGACATTGTCCGAGGGAGCGATAGGAGACCGCTTCCTGACAGGGAATGTCAAGAGTAGAAAGGGAATGACAATGAAGTACGCACGCGTTTCGTTCATCACATTGTTGTCTGCGGCGGTGATAGTGTGCACAGGCTGCGTGTCCCAGGAGCAGTATGAAGACCTGAAGGGTCAGAACCGTTTTCAGCAGAAGACGATTTCCGACTTGCAGGCGGAATTGAACGCGGTGCAGGTCTCGCGGGACCAGTGCGTCAAGCAGTTGGAGACGTTGAGCCGTCAAAGCAATGTCAACATAGGCTCCAAGTCGCAGGAGATCGCGGCACTGGAGGCGACGATCGAGGAGAAGAACGCGCTTATCAACAAGCTGAACGCGGCGCTGCTGAAGAGCGGCATCAAGCTTCCGATGGAACTGAGCGTCATGCTGCAGGACTTCGCCAGAGGCAACGAGATGGTGAGTTTCGACGAAGAGACGGGCATGCTGAAGTTCAAGAGCGATCTGCTGTTCGAACTGGGCAGCGACAAGGTAGCTGCGGGGGCGGTTGGTTCGATTCAGACGCTGGCCAAGATCATGAAGAGCGAGCAGGCCAAGGACTTCGACGTGATAATCGCAGGTCATACCGACGACGTGCCGATTGGCAAGCCGGAGACTCGCGCGTTGCATCCGACGAACTGGCACCTGTCGGTGAACCGGGGCATTTCGGTATTGAACATGATGTCGCAAAACGGCGTGGAGCCGACGCGGCTGAGCGTTCGCGGCTTTGGAGAGTACCGTCCGGTCGCTCCGAACGCACCGGGCAACAAGGGCAACGCGGCGAATCGCCGTGTGGAACTGTTCATTGTGCCAAAGGGCGCATAGCGTCGCTTCGACCATGAAACGCGGGCAGCCGCAGATCGAATAGTCACCGCATTGGGCGGATTGAACGATAACAAGCGCCGGATATGAACATGTTTTCATATCCGGCATTTTTATGAGAGGGAGTCGATGGCGGAGCGAACACTCATCATTATTAAACCGGACGGTGTGCAGAGGCACGTGATCGGTGAGATTATCACGCGTTTCGAGCGGAAGGGGTTCAAACTGGCGGCAGCTAAGTTTCTTCAGGTCAGCAAGGAGACGGCGCGGCGGCACTACGCGGTTCATGAAGGCAAGCCGTTCTTTGAAGGCGTTGTGAGGTACCTGGCTTCATCGCCGGTGCTGGCGATGGTGTGGGAAGCGGACGGGGTAATCGAGATGGCGCGAAAGATGATGGGCGCGACCTTTGGCTATGACGCACAGCCGGGCACCATTCGGGGCGACTTCAGTTGCTCGCGGGGCTACAACCTGATTCACGGCTCGGATTCGGCGGATTCGGCGGCGTATGAAATCCCGTTGTACTTTTCGCAGGACGAGATAGTCGATTACGCGTTAGCCGATGAGCAGTGGCTTTACGGCAAGAACGACTGATTCGGCCCAGCAGTGCTACGGCAGGCGGGGCTCGGCAGGATTGCTCAAAGACTTGTTGAGCTGGCGACAGAGGTCTTTGATGCGATTGGTTTTGTCGAAACCGAACAGCCTGATCGGGAAGGCGGTTTTGTTGTGGTTCAGCGGCTCGTCAAGATCGATCCAGCGGCGGCAGGCATCGCCGTCGGGCGTGCCGGGAATGGGGGAGAAGTCGGAAAGCGTGATTCGGATACCCAGGGAGTTGACGTAGCGCATTGATTCGGCGAGCTGGTCGAGATCAGAACGGGGGTGGCCAAGTATGAGATACGCAGTGATGGCATTGCTGTCGGCGCCGGCGGCAAGAAGGCAGTGGAC
>JAWLHD010000080.1:0-11440 GCA_041690555.1 Anaerohalosphaeraceae bacterium | reverse complement strand
CATAAAGATATCGCCCGAGACAGATCTTGCCTGCTTCTACGAGAACCTCGACCGGGCCCGGGAGGCCAAGGAAATGCTCTCGATGCGAGAGGAGGTAACCGACCTGTACGAACGGCGGCAGAGCACTACCAGCAAGCATTCGAGTGATCTAAAGAGAATGCAAGATGACTGGCCAACCAAGGAACACGCAAAATGAAAGGGTTGATGTCGCGCCTTGTGGACGGCCGCAAGAAGACAAGTTTGCCCAAACAGTCGCAGCATGCCCACGGGGACACGGCTGTAAGGCACAGGACCAGAAGACAGCCCGGGCCGCAGAAGTATTCCCGGCCGACCCTTGAGATGGCGATGAACGGATTACATGGGCAAGAATCGATAGCGAGAAGATGACAATAACATGAAGAACAGGGGCCCAGGTGATTGCGAGGTGCAAAAAGGCGGCGGCGACGGCGACGCCTGCGCTGTCTGTGCGGAACTCCTCAGCAGCCTGGGCCGGTTCTTTGAGATGCTGCAAGGCGCCCGCAGTTGCCCAGAGTCCGAATGGCTCACTGTTGGGGACGTCGCCCAGGAGCTGAAGATATCTGCGAGCATTGTCTACCGACTGATTCGCAACGGCGACCTGGAGGCGGTGAATATTGTGGACAGCAACGGCAGAATCGCCCAACGAGGCCACTACCGAATCAAACGCTCATGGCTGGAGCGCTATCTTGACGTCAAAAAAGTGAAACCAACAACCTGTGAGATTCCTCGACCGCCCAAAGTGAGACGCTT
The DNA here is from genome assembly GCA_041690555.1 of Anaerohalosphaeraceae bacterium. Classification (GTDB taxonomy): domain Bacteria; phylum Planctomycetota; class Phycisphaerae; order Sedimentisphaerales; family Anaerohalosphaeraceae; genus JACZKQ01. The sequence goes on along the minus strand of JAWLHD010000080.1, from coordinate 10,672 downwards.
TGCCAAGGTCAAGAATCATCTTGGATTATGAGCTTGCGCGTATTGTTGATCACGCGGTCCGTTTGCTCTGAAACGTCTTGCACGTAGGTTGTTGCCATCTTTAAATCCGCATGACCAAGCAGTTTTTGGACTGCAAAAGGATCGCCCGACCGGGCAGCCAACGTGGCAGCAGTGCGGCGGAGAGTGTAGAAGCCCGTGCCCCGCTCGGTCGCGATTCCAACATGTTTGAGGAGTTTTGTAAATTCCTTGCTGATACTGTTGTCAATCAGGTATGTGTCCAGGCCATGCTTATCCTTCTTCTTGACACTCCGTACCCACGGATTCCGCCTTGCGGTGTTGAATACACGGGGGTTGGTTTGCGGGATATTGTGCAGTGCTTCGATCGTTTCGGGCCACAATTTTAGATTCCTCGGCACACCGGTCTTCTTCCTGGTGAGTTTGACCCGGCCCTCCTTAAGATTGAGATTTTTCCATTGGAGTTCAGCACAATCCGTACAGCCAAAACCAGCGTTAAGGCCGAGTAGGATCATTGCTTTCATCTGGGGTTTTGCAGATTCCAGAAGCTTTGCGATTTGTTCTTGGTCAAACGTCTGTCGCTCCACTCGAGCCGGCTTGGTCTTGCTGACAGCCTGAATATTGGGGATATCGTGCAGGACATCGTTTTTGCAGGCCCAATTGAACATAGCCTTCATATTGCTGATGTGTAGATTCGTGCGGCAGACGGATCCGTGCTTCTTCTGGAGTATCCTCTTGTAATTCTGCAGATCAAGAGTCGATATCTGGTTGACGACGCGATGCTTGCCCAAAAAATGTGTTAACGTGCGGAGGCTCGTGATCTGGTCGGCGAAGTGGCGAGCGGAGAGTTCTCCCGCTTCCACTCTCGATTCTTGGTGTTCTAAGTACAGGTTGCACAGGGTCATAATTGTAATGCAGCCGGTGGCCGATCCGGCGGGGCGAGGATGACCAGCGTGCAGATAGGAAGCCTGCTCCAGATATCGCTGCAATGCCTGCTGTTTGTCGGTCCCAAAATAGTGAACTTTGCCTCTAATTTTCTTGCAGAACTGACCTGTTTTGTGTAAAGTTAGCGGGAATTTGTCGGAACGTGTTTTCCTTTTGTGATTAGGTACTGTCATGACTTTTGCTCCTGACTACAGCTATCGGAAGCGACTGCACAATGGTATTGTAAACGGCAGAGCGGTTGTAGTCAAGGTTGTAGTCGTCACTTTAAGGCTATGCAGGAATTTAACATAAGTCCTTGCTATAAAATATGTTGCGCCCGTAGCTCAGCTGGATAGAGCAACGGATTTCTAATCCGTAGGTCAGGGGTTCGAATCCCTTCGGGCGCGTTGCGCATTTCTAACTGCACAATGTTGTTTTCTGAGTGCGCTGAAGTATTATAGGCAATGTAGATTCGTAGTTGCCGTCATTTGAGCGGTGAGGGGGGATGCTGATTTGCGGTGCTCGTTTGCATTTTATTCAGGCACGCAGTTGTGCCATCGGAAATGCGAATGATCAACAGGAGGGCCGGGTTGCCAAGCAGGCGGGGATTGGTTATTATGTACGGTTCAGGGGGACCGTATTGTGACTGTCGCCTGCTGAGTGCAGGTGCGGAGCGTAACAAAATGGAAGGAAGGAAAATGAAGAACTCGGTCGGTCATCGTGGGGGCGGTATTGAAACGGTTACAAGGAGCGCAAGCCAGCCGGAAGCGAGGCATGCGGCAAGCGGCGGAGGTCTCAGCAGGCGAGGGTTCTTGAAGAGAGCGGTACAGGCGGGCGCGTTGCTTGGCATACCCTATGTGATTCCCGGCGCTGCGCTGGGCAAAGACGGGCAGGTTGCCGCCAGCGAACGGATTGTCCTGGGGGGTATTGGCATTGGCAATCGTGGCGGTTACGTGCTGGGATGCTTCCTTCACGAGCCGGATCTGCGGTGCGTGGCGATATGTGATACGCGGGCCGGTCGCAGGCAGGCCGTAAAGGAGATGGTAGACAATCGTTACGGAAACAAAGACTGCCAGACATACGCTGACATGCGCGAATTGCTGGCGCGCAGCGACATCGACGCAGTGCTGATCGCCACGGGGCCTAATTGGCATGCGCTGGCTTCAACATTGGCGGCTAACGCTGGCAAGGACGTATACTGCGAGAAACCATGTACGAAGAACATCGCCGAAAGCCTGACGCTTGCGGCTACGTTCCGTCGGACCGGGCGGGTGTTTCAGGCCGGCACTCAGCGGCGGAGTCTGCCGAATTTCGCTTTTGCCGCCTACCTTGCCAATCACGGAAAGTTAGGAAAACTGCACACCCTGCATGCACATCCGGGGGGTCTGGGCACGAAGATGAGCGGCTGGCCTGCCAAGGAGGTTCAACCGGATCCTGCGCAGGTGGACTGGGATATGTGGCTTGGCCCGGCAGCCTGGCGACCGTTCGATGGACGCCTTGACGGGTTCAACTTTGAAAAAGGCGGCGGCTTGACCGGCGGAGGCTGTCTGGAATGGGGTTCGCACTGCGTCGACCTCTGCCAATGGGCAAATGACGCTGACAGCACTGCCCCCGTGGAATACGAGCCGAAAGACGGACAACTGCATGCCCGCTATGGCAACGGCGTCAAACTGGTCATGCGAAACGACGGCTGGCTGCCGCTTGGTTCTTGTCCGGTTCGCTTCGAGGGCGAGAGCGGATGGGTCGAAACAGGCGACGACGGGGAGATCGTGGCCAGTTCGCCGTCATTGCTTGTGGGCAAGGGCAAGAAGATCGGCGGCTATCCGGCCGACTTCCACGTCCGCGATTTTCTGGATTGCGTGAAGAGCCGGGGACAGACGCGTACCAACGCGGATATCGCGTGCTGGGCGCATGTGACCTGTCACGCGGCCAATGTTGCGTTGTACCTGAATCGCAAGGTGACATTCGACCCCGTTAAATGCGAATTTGTTGGGGATGAGGCGGCCAACCGGCTTCGTTCGGAAGCGCTGCGGGAACCTTGGCGGCTGTAAGTCGGGCACTATGAAAAGGCATTGGGGCATTACGAGGATACTGACATGATCGAATCTGGTCGTTTTTCATTAAGTTTTGTGCTGATCACATCGGCGTTACTGGGTACGGTTTTCGGGCAGGGCGGCGATCAGCCCGGCGGCGAAAGGGAACAGAAGCTGATTGCGGTGCTGAAGTCGGATGCCGCGCCAGGCGACAAGGCGATGGCCTGCAAGCAATTGGCGATTTACGGCACGAAAGAGGCAGTTGCGAGTCTGTCGCCGTTACTGTCAGATGAGGAGCTTGCGTCATGGGCGCGAATCGCGCTTGAGGCGATTCCGGATGCTGCCTGTGATGCTGCGCTGCGTGAAGCGGCGGGGCGGCTTAATGGACGGCTGGCAATCGGCGCGATCAACTCTTTGGGGGTACGGCGGGACGCAGGAGCTGTGAGCGTTTTGGCGGGCAGGCTCAAAGGTGGAGACGTGGAGGTGATGGAGGCCGCCGCCGCGGCACTTGGGCGAATTGGCACGATGCAGGCCGGCGACATCCTGGGACGGGCACTGGCGAGTTCCAGTGCGCGCGATCGGGCCGGCATTGCGCACGGCTGTGTTCTGTGCGCTGAGCGGTTTCTGGAGCAGGACAAAACGGCTGAGGCGACGAAGCTCTATGATGCCGTGCGGGCGGCGGATGTGCCGGTGCAGACTGTCCTTGAGGCGACCCGCGGTTCGGTATTGGCTCGCGGAGCCGCAGGTACGGGCCTTCTCATCTCATTGTTGAAATCGGATGACAGGCAGCAGCTTGGGATCGGATTACGAACAGCGCGAGAGCTTGCCGGGCAGGACGTGACCGAGGCGCTGGCGGCGGAATTGGGGCGATTGAGTCCGGACAGGCAGCGGCTGCTGCTGATGGCTATTTCCGATCGAAGCGATGCCGCGGTGTTGCCGACTTTGACAAAGGCGGCGCAGCCGGGTAATGCCCCTCAACTGCGGATGACGGCAGTCAGTATTCTGGAGCACTCAGGCGATGTCTCATCCATTCCCGTGCTGTTGGAAGCGGCTGCAGGGGATGACGCGGCGTTGTCGGCGCAGGCGAGGATATCGCTGTCGCGATTGGGCGGCGAGGATGTTGATAATGCGCTACTGGCGCGTTTGCCCCAGGCTAAGGGAAGGATGCTGCAGGCGCTGATCGAACTCGCGGGGGATCGGCAGATCGGCGGGGCCCTTGCAGCGGTTCTGCGGAGTACGCAAGATGCGGACGCCGGTGTACGGGCGGCGGCAGTGAAAACAGTGGGAGAACTGGGCGGAACTGCCGAGGCAGGCACGCTTGTTCGGCTGCTAATGCACTCGCAGAGCGGCGAAGAGCGGGCCGGGATCGAAAGGGCGCTTCGAAACGTAAGCGGCCGATCCAGAGCGGCGTGCACGGAACATGTGCTGCCGCTGATGAAGAGCCAGGACGGCGCCCTTAGGGTGATCGGGCTGCGAGTTCTGGCGATTGCGGGCGGGCCTGAAGCTCTCGGCGCGGTGGTTTCCGCAACGAAGGACTCTAACGAGGCGGTTCAGGATGAGGCTATTCGAACGCTTTCAACCTGGCCCAACACGTGGCCAAACGATGCGGCAGTGGCGCCGCCGCTGCTGGAACTCGCCAAATCGGGCACAAAACAGTCGCACCGGGTCCTGGGCAAACGCGGTTATCTGCAGTATGTCCGGTCGACCAAAGACTTGACGGGGGCACAGAAACTGGCTTGTGTGGCGGAAGTGCTGCCACTTGCGGAGCGCCCCGAGGAGAAGAGGCTTGCTATTGCGGCCCTCGGTGAAATTCCCATGGCTGGTTCGGTCCAGGCGCTGACCAAACTGGCTGAGGATACAGCCATCGGCGAGGAAGCCTGGCTGGCGATTGCCGGTCTTGCACAGGCCAACATCGAGGGTGTGTCTGTTGAACAGCGCCGCAAGCTGCTTGAGACGGTCATCGAGAAATCCGGTAATGAGGCAACAAGGAGAAAGGCAGCCGCAGCCTTGAAGCAAGTGCGTTAGCGGCCACCCTCTGCCCGTCATAATCTTGCGCGTTGGATAGTGAGGTTGTGCGTTCGGTTGGTCTGGCGAACGTCGTCGCGTGTGCGCAGATCGGCTGCATTGCGGTATATCAGCCGCCCGCATTGAGGATATGCAGAATGATGTCGCGGCGGCTTACGATGCCCACCAGTTTGCCTTTGGTGACTATGGGCACCCGTCGAAACTCGTTCTTCATCAGGCAGCTGCACAGCGACGCAAACGAATCCGTCGCCTCGATGCAGACCACGTCGCGTGTCATGAAATCGTCGACCCGCAGACCCTTGTCGACCGAATCATCGGCTCCCTCGATCCGGCGCAGTGAAAGGGCCAGCACGTCTTTCTCCGAGAGAATCCCCACGACACGGTTCTTATCGTCTACCACCGGCAGCCCGGTGAAATCATGTTCTACAAGCTTGCGGACCGCTTCCGCGATGGGTGTACCTTTTTCGACCGTTACAACGTTGGTTTTCATAACATGCTCAATGCCGATCATGGGAGTTCCTTTCCGCAATCAACTTTCGACCAAAAGGTATCCGGACTTTTACTGATTCTACCCAGTCCGCGGCAGTAATCAAGGGCTTGGCGCGCGGCCTAAGCGGCTGTGTTTGATTTTTGGGGCAGACCTTTGTATGCTGGGTTTAAATGTTATTGGTTGTGGATTCCATTGTTGGTCTATCTGCGGTGCTTGTTTGAAAGGGTAAAACATGTCCAGTTGGGTCAAGCACATCTTCGTATCTATAACGGTAATGACCTTCTGCCTGCCTGTCCTTGGCCAGTCGAACCGCCAGCGTGCGCCGTTGGCGGGTCTGGGCGTGCGTGAAGCTGCCGAGAACGTTATCGAGCATCTGAAATTGCGGTCCGACAGCGTTATCGTGGATATTGGCGCCGGAGACGGCTGGTGGGCTGCGCAGATGGCGGCCAAACTGGGGTCCGATGGCGTTGTCCATGCCGGAGAGGTCGACCAAAGGAAGGTTGATGAAATGAAGCGCAAGTGGGCCGACGTGGCCCAGATCAGGCCTTACCTTTGTCCGACCGACGGTACGGGGCTTGAGGCGGATTCGTGCGATGTGGCGTTTCTTTCAAAGACGTATCATCATCTCAACAAGGACAGCCATGTCGATTATCTTAAGCACCTCGCTGAGGTGATTAAGCCTGATGGCCGACTGGTGATAATTGAGCAGCACCAGGCACTGACCCGAGGCCGCAGCGGGGCACACGCATGGCTGCCGGGGCTGCTTGGAATGCAGGCCGAACAGGCGGGATGGATGTTCGTTACGTGTGAAATGCTCCCAAAAAGTGATCATTTTATAGCGGTTTTCGTCCGACCCGAGGCTTTTGCGGAGCAATTGGCCAGCCAGCGGTCGTCTCAGTAGCCAAACCGTCCAAATTCTGCAAGTCAGCTTTCGATTCGCCGGCAATCTCCCGGCGCATATAGATGATGCTACATGTCGGCAAGGGTGTCTACACAGGGGGCAAATGCATTTTTTTCAACGGATCGTTGCAGTTTTTCAAAAAAGTGCCTGCCGCAGCTGAAATAACAGGCTGCGGGCGTTGACAACACTGATGTGGCTATCGGTGAAGCCAAGTGAATGTCAACGTTATGATTTAGGAGAACGATCATGTTGAAGTGGATTAAGAGAGGGTTGATTGTGGCCGCGGGCGGGGCTCTGATCGGAAGTATGGTGTTCGGCCGGGACATGTTCAGCTATGTCAGGAGCTCAGCAAAATGGACGCGGGCGACTATCAAGGACTCGGTTCCTGTTGAATTTGAGCTCAAGCGGGCGCACGACCTGTTGGAGGAGATTATACCGGAAATTCACCAAAATATCCGGCTGATCGCGCAGGAAGAGGTCGAAATTGTCGCACTCAAAGCCGACATTGCCAAGAGCGAAAAGGCATTTGCGGAGGAAAAGAACCGCATTGCAGGTCTGCGGAATGCCTTGAATGTCCAAAAGGCCAGCTACACCTTCGGCAATCAGCAGTATTCGCGCGAAGAGCTGAAGCAGGATCTGGCATGGCGATTTGACCGATTCAAAGAAGCCGAAGTGGTTCTTGCCAGCAAGCAGCGGATGTTGTCTTCGCGAGAGGCTGGACTGCGCAACTCGATGCAGCTTCTGGAAAAGACCAAGGCACAGAAACACCTGCTGGCCAGCAAGATCGAAAGCCTCGAAGCGCAGCACCGGCTGGTCAAGGCCGCCGGAGTTGGTTCCGGAGTGCAGTTCGACAACAGCAAGATTGCCCAGACCGAGAAGCTCATTGACAGTATCAAGAAGCGGCTGGACGTTGCAGAGCGGATTCTGGCTCACGAGAGCAATTTTGTTCAGACAATCCCCGTGGACAGCGTCAAGGAAGTTGACCTGTTGACGGAGATCGACCAGTACTTCAGCCCAGGCGAGACGCATAAAACCGGTGAAGTCCGCAACATCAGCGGCGCCGCAGAAGAAAATACCGGCGGCGAGCAACTGCTGGCGGCGGGCAGGTAAGCCTTCCGGGGGCGTCGTCAGCGACGCTCCCTGTTCGGCTGCCAGTGCCGCAAGGCTTTATCGTTGCAGGATTTAGAATCTAATGATAAAATACAAGGCCGGCGGCGGGGCATCAAAGGACGAACATCGCGGCGTAAATCAGGGACCCAGGCATGTTCAATCTGCGACTAAAACAAGCTCAATGTGCTCTGTCGGACGGACAGTTGGACGAGGCCTTTCGGCTGGTGCAGGACGAAGAGACACGTCGCCATCGAAAAGGACAGAAGCTCACCGCAAAACTGGCCAAGGCTCTTGCCCGGCGGGGCGAATCGCATCTTGCCGCTGAAAGGTATCAGCAGGCCTTGGACGACTGCAACAGGGCCGACGAACTGGGCGGCAACCGAATCGAAGTTGCGGCACTGCGAACGGCTATATGCAAAGCGATGGAAGAGCGGCAGTATCGGCATGTACAGAGGAACCAGCAGCTCCAGGCGGCGCGTCAGCGGATTGACGACGGATGGCTTTCGGTCGGTGCCGAAATGCTTGGCAACACAGATCATCCGGATGCGGAAATGCTTCGAATACAGGGCGGCGCCAAGCGCCAGTTGGCCGCGGATGCAGCAGTCAAGGCGTCAGGCGCACTGGAACGCGGCGAGATCGAAGAGGCAGTCGCCACAATTCTCAGGGCACAGCCGGGTCTTGAGGGTAATTCAGTGCTGGCTGAGCAGGCACGGGCGATTCGCGCAGCCGCCATGAAACGCGTAAAGGATTACCTCAACGAAGGGCGGATCGACCTGGCCGACGGAATGCTAAGTCACGTCGTGTCGCTGGACGGCGAGACTGTGGAACTGCGACAGTTGCAGGATGCTGTTGTCATCTGCCGCAGGGCGGCTGCCGCGGTGTCGACGGGACAGGCCCGCGAGGCTCTTACACTGCTGAGCCGTCTGTCGCTGATTCTGCCGCATGCCAAATGGGCCGACAGTGCTCGGGGGAATGCAAAGCAATGTGCCGAGGCCTTCGAGGCTCTCCTGGCGGGCCCTTTAGGATTTGTGCATAGCCGACACGCGGGGGTCGATGCGGCCGAACCAGAAGCCGCACCGGCTGCGATCGCGATTGAGACGCCGGAGGCAAGGGGTCGGTCCGATGACGAACGTGCATATAATACCGCTCTGCCATCGCGTTTTGTGCTGCAAGTCGACGGCGTGGGCGCATACATGGTCATGCGGCAAAGCTGCGTGACGGTAGGGCCGATCAGCTCGTCCCGTCGACCTGCGCTGACGCTCATGGCCGGGGCGAACCTTCCGGTTGTTTCGATTGAGCGGCAGGACGAGGACTATTTTTTGAGTGCCGATGAGCCGATCGGCGTTGGCGAGGCGGTTACTACCAGGAAGCTGCTTGCCAACGGAGACAAAATAGCCTTGTCGCCTCGCTGCCGCATGAAGTTCGAGGTCCCAAACGCCGCCAGCAATACGGCGGTTCTGGCTCTGTCCAGCGCAAAGTTGTCACGTCCGGACATCAATCACGTCATTCTTATGGACCGGGATATCCTTATCGGCGCAGGCATGACGCACCACATTCGCACGCGCGACGGCAGTGATTCGGCCGCGCTGTTCGTGCGCGAAGGAAGACTCTACTGCCGCACCCGACAAACCGTGATGCTGGAAAGCCGCCTGCACGATGTGCGTCTGCCGCTGCCGGTGGGCGTGCCCTTCAGGATCGGAATGCTTGGCATGGTGATTTTAAATGCCGGCAGTGATTTGCCCCATCAGGAGCTTGAGGCGAGAAGATGACAACACATCAATATCAATATCAATACGGAGACAGGCCGCTGGACGGCTACACCATACAGCGGGGAGTGGGCAGAGGCGGCTTCGGCGAGGTCTACTACGCGGTGAGCGACAGCGGGCGGCAGGTCGCGCTCAAGGCGGTGCAGACCTATGAGCAGATCGAACTTCGCGGCATCAACCACTGCATGAACCTCAAGAGCCCGCACCTGGTCACCATCTTCGACGTCAAGTATAACGATAAGGGTCGGCCGTTTGTGATCATGGAGTATGTCTCGGGGCCGTCTCTTGCCGATATTGTCAAGGACTCACCCGGCGGGCTCGGCACACAGAAGGCGGCCTTCTTCCTTCGGGAGATTGCCAAAGGTCTGTCATACCTGCACGAGTCAGGTATTGTCCATCGGGACCTCAAACCGGGCAATGTCTTCTATGAGGACGGCCGCGTCAAGATCGGCGACTACGGTCTCAGCAAAGCCATAAACACCAGCCAGTGCACCGGGCAGACGATCACCGTCGGAACCGTTCACTACATGGCGCCGGAAATAGGCGAAGGCCGCTACGACCGCAGCATCGACATCTATGCACTGGGCATCCTGCTCTATGAAATGCTTACAGGGCAGGTGCCGTTCTTCGGCAACAGCCCGGCCGAGGTCCTCATGAAGCACATGACGGCCCAACCCGACCTCAAGAACATCGACGAGACCTTCGCCCGAGTTATCCGCAAGGCGCTGGAGAAGGACCCGGCCAAGCGGTACCGGACGGTGCAGGAGATGGTTGAAGACGTTTTCGGCAGCGAGCACGTTCGCAACAGTGTCTCGCAGTTCTCCCCGGAGAGCCTCTCCATAGTTGCCCAGCGAATCGCCGCCAAAGTCAAGCCCACACCGGAACGCGCACCAGGCTCGGCGAGCGTTCCGCCGCCGCAAACGCCCAGGACTCCTGCACGGTTGCCGCTTAATGCGTATGAGGCCGGCGCTGCCGACCCCATTGAGAGAAGTCAGCGTATCAAGCTGGCACTGATTGCCGCAGTCGCTATCGCCCTGGGCATAGGCGTGAGCACCCATCGCCCGATGGATCCGTGGCTGAGCGGCACGGGCGGCTTTGTTATGATCCTCGCGACTGCCAGTGTCATCGTTCTGTCGCGCTGGCGATGGATGACCAATCTTGAACATGAAAGCGCCTGGCTCAGGCAATTCGCCACCGCCGCCGTCGCGGCGCTGCCGCTGGCTGCACTTTGCGTGCCGTTTGCCGGCCACAATGGCGTCTTCGGCAAAGGAACATGGCTGGCGATGGTAATTCCTCTGGCGTTCACCGACTGGTGGAAGATTTCCCTGCCCAGCCGATCCAGAAGGGTGTCTCTGGGCCATGCGGTCGCGCTTGCACTGTTCGGCTTCATCCTCGCCATGATCTTCCG
>JAWLHD010000079.1:0-11525 GCA_041690555.1 Anaerohalosphaeraceae bacterium | reverse complement strand
CGGCCGGTTCAGTGCTATATTTGCCTCGCCGCCGCTTGCATAAACCTGGACCTCATCAAGATGCAGGTAATCCGCCCCCGGCAGTTGCACCCGAACATACCGCGCACGCACCCCATCCAGTGCCACCCGAAGAGGCTTGCCGTCGGCATGACCCAGAAAAACGCTGCCATTGTGCTGATAAACCTGCCGAAACGCCTTGCCGTCATCGCTGATTAACACGATAATCCGCGAATTCCGCGCAGCCAATTCCGTACGGTTGTAGAGCACCACCCGCCCCAACTCCACCGATTCGCCGAGATCCACCTGCCACCACGGATTGGCCTCGTGCAGTGTATGGAACCCCCACTTGCCGTTGATCACCCCATCCACACCGCCGGCTGCGTCGCTTTGTGGCGCAACAACACCCCCAACCGCCGCGCCGGGGCCCCGAAGCTCGATCTGACGGAGCCAATCCGCCTCAATCTGCCCCGCCAAATCGGCCCGGGACACTCCAAACAACTGCGCCGCCGCCAAGATGGCAACTAACCGCCTCACCATGCCGATCCTCCAAACGTGGCACGGGCATAATGCCCGCGGTTTCTCGTGGCTGCGGCAGCCTCTGTAGCGACGCAACCTGCCGGTCCCATGACCGCTGAACCACGATTCTATCGGATTCGACCGCGTAAATCCATCATAAAGCATAAGAGCAGTTTGTGGGTAAACCTCGACTTTTACTTAAAACATGGTAGACAAAACCGCTCAATTGGTGTATCCTGCACCCCTTGGTTGAGGTGGTGGAAGGATACACCCCAATCATTTATGCCGCCGCACGGAGGCAATCGGCACTATATAGCCGCCTCATGGGCGACGGCAACAGATTCGCAAACAATACTATTCTCTGGAGAAGAAGGAGTATGCAAATGCAGATCAGGCTCTCACATATCATACTATTTACCGCCGCGATCATCGCGTATCAACTCGCTGGCTTCGCACAAGCCCAGCCGTTTGATGCACAGAACATCCCCCTGCCCGAACATCCTCGCCCTGATTTCTACCGCGCCGACTGGATCAATCTTAACGGCCCGTGGCAGTTCCGCTTCGACAAGGAGAATGTCGGCATCGACGAGTCTTGGTTTCAGGCCAAGACCGACTTCCCCGAAACCATAATGGTTCCGTTTCCCTGGGGTTCCAAACTCTCCGGTGTCGCCGACAAGGCGGATGTCGCATGGTACCGCCGATGGATCGTCGCGCCCCCATTCTGGCAGGCGGCTCGAGTCTACCTGGTCATCGGCGCAAGCGACTGGACGACCACCGCGTGGCTGGACGGCAAACTCCTTGGCGAATACCGCGGCGGCTACACGCCATTCGAGTTCGATCTCACGGATCACCTCACCCCCGGCCGACGCCAGAACCTCGTCATCCGCGTTGACGACACCCCGCACAAGTTCAAGCTCGAAGGCAAGCAGGGCTACGGGCAGGCCCGGGGCATCTGGCAAACCGTCTACCTCGAAGCCCGACCCGTATGCTCGTTCGAGATCATCCACTTCCTCCCCGACATAGACGAAGCCAAGGTAACGGTAAAGGCATCCTTCAATAAGCCGCTGCCCGACGCCGCCAAAATGCACCTTCGCTTTCGATCGAGCGATCTTGCCGGTCCGGAGCTGGACCAGCCCCTCAAGAAAGGCGCAAAAGACGTCCAGTTCGACCTGCGCATACCCAACCAGAGGCCCTGGACGCTGGAAGACCCGTTCCTCTATGAAGTCGACGCCGTCCTTACGACCGCCCAGGGCATAGACACCGTCAGCACCTATTTCGGCATGCGCAAAATAGGCGTCGGCAATCTGCCCGGCACGGACTATCCATACGTAACGCTCAACAATAAACCGATCTACCTGCAGATGAGCCTCGACCAGGCCTATCACCCCGACGGTTTTTACACGTGGCCCACAGACGCCTTTATGCGCGATGAAATTCTCCGCTCTCGTCGTCTCGGCCTCAACGCCCAGCGAATCCACGTCAAGATTGACCTGCCCCGCAAGCTCTACTGGGCCGACCGGCTCGGAATGCTCATCATGGCCGACGTTCCCAACAGTTGGGGGCAGCCCGACGAAGAAATGAAGGCAGAAACCGAAACCGCCCTGCGGGGCATGATCCGCCGCGACTTCAATCACCCCTCCATTTTCTCGTGGGTCATCTTCAACGAAACATGGGGCCTCAAAACACGCGACAAAGGCTACACCCCCGAAACACAGAAATGGGTCGTCCTCATGTACCACCTCGCCAAACAGCTCGACCCCACGCGACTCGTCGAAGACAACTCACCATGCAATAACGACCACGTCGCAACCGACCTCAACACCTGGCACGCATACCTGCCCGGCTACAAGTGGCGCGAACGGCTCAGCCAGATCACGCGCGACACATTCCCCGGCTCCGAGTGGAACTTCATCGGCGGTCGCGAACAGGGTCTCCAGCCCAACATCAACAGCGAGTGCGGAAACGTCTGGGGCTATGAAAACAGCACCGGCGACGTCGACTGGTCGTGGGACTACCATCGCATGATCAACGAATTCCGCTGCCACCCGAAGATCGCCGGCTGGCTCTATACTGAGCATCACGACGTCATCAATGAGTGGAACGGCTACTACCGGTTCGACCGCTCCGAGAAATTCACCGGCCTCGAAGAACTCCTCGACGGCATGAGTCTCCGTGACCTGCACAGCCCCTTCTACATCTCGACCGGCCAGGACATCAGCCGCGACGCCAAACCCGGCCAGACCCTCAAGGTCCCGCTGACCGCCTCCTTCATGACCGATGCACCGGTCGGTCCCGAGGTCGTCCTTCGCACCGTTCTCTACGGCTGGGACACCCTCGGCCGCCGCCAGTCATGGGATGCACAGGTCCGCCGCATCGCGTACGAGCCCTGGATGCAGAAGGAACTCGAACCGCTCGAAGTCAGGATGCCCGACAAGCCCGCACTCGCGGTGCTCGGCCTGGTCCTGACCGACAGCGCAGGCACAGTGCTGCACCGCAACGTCGCCGCATTCATTGTCGCAGACGGCGACCCGCCCGCGGATGAGACCATCAACCTCGGCCCCGAAAAAGTCCGCCTGATCCGATTCGCACCCTTTGCTTTCAACGAGGCGAAATGGTCCTTCAAGCACACTGCCGTCTTGGACGGCCTGAAGGTTAACGGCATGGGCTTCGGCTGGTTCGAGTACACTCTGCCCTGGCCAAAAGACCTCAAGCCCGAAAACGTCGCCGAAGCGACCATCCGCTTCGAGGCCTCCGCCAAGCAGATCTTCGGCAAGGACAGGGGCGCCGCCGCCCGGCAGGAAGGGGACTTCATGCTCGGCAAGGGGACCCATGACCCAAGCCTCAATCCCAACTCCTACCCCATGACCGACGAAACGAAATTCCCCTCGCATGTCCGCGTCCGCATCGGCGACACCGCCGTCGGCGTATTCGACCTCCCCGACGACCCCGCCGATCACCGCGGCATACTCTCGTGGCACAGCCAGCTCCAGGACGGCAAACTCAGGGAAGCGGGCTCATACGGCTGGCTCATCACCGCCCACATTCCGCCCGATGTCCTGCAAAAGGCCGCCAACGAGCGCACAATTAAAATAAGACTCGAATGCGACGACAGCCTCCCCCACGGACTCGCTCTCTACGGCCGAAACTTCGGACGCTACCCGCTCGACCCGACAATCGCATTCGTGCTCAAAGACTAAACGCAGCAGCGGCTGGGGCCCCGCCCGCGAGAAGTGGCGCGGGCGCCCCATCTAATCAGGCACAGACCTCTCTCTATTGACGGCAGGTTCCTGACGCCGGACGTGGCTGTTCCGTGCCTGAAGACATGCCCTCACCGCCCCCTGTTACATTCCTGTGTCATTTCCTCGCCGCAGAATCAAAAAGCCCCCATTATCAGCACCTGCCTCTTGCCATCCGCCCAGCCGCTGCTACAATACAACTTTAGCAGCCCGGTGCACCGGGCCCTTCCTTTGGGGAGACAGAATCGCCGACCGCGGCCCAGCCCGATCGGCAAATGCATGGAGCCTTGATGTCGCAGACGCCTTGCCGGCATGCCTGCGGTTAACGGCCCAACACCGACCGAAAAAGCAGCCTGTGCGTCCGCCGGAACGACCGTAACAGGCGGCGCAGTCTACGAGAGTGAGGTTTATGATGAAGTTATTGAAGTTTTCTCTGTGTATGCTCTTGCTGTTGGCCGTCAATCTGTACGCCGATGGACAGGTCGATCTCGTCAAGGAAAACGCCGAACTCAAGCAGCGTCTCGGCAGGCTCGAGCAGGAACTCGCCGAACTCAGGGAAATCGTCCTTTCACAGCGAAAAGACGCCGCGCCGCCCGCCGAAACACCGATCGTCGCGCCTCCGTCACAGCAGCACCTCCCCGCCGCACCCGCCGACATGAAGCTCACAGACGACCAGGTCGACCGTATCGCCGAAATGGTCGAAAAACGCGAAAAGAAGGAAAAAGGCCCCTTTGCCGGCTTTGACTTCATACCCTACGGCTTCATAAAGCTCGACGCCTCCTACGACACCTCACAGATGAACAACGGCAACTTCGCCGCATGGGTCCTGTCCGAAGAGGGTAACCGAAACGACGATGAATTCAACATGACCGCCAAGGCCACCCGACTCGGCCTGCGCATCAACAGCCGCGAGAAATCCGACATCCTCGCAACCGGCCTGGTCGAAGTCGATTTCTTCGGCGACGACAACGGCGGCGAAAACAGACCCGGCATACTCGTCCGCCACGCCTACGCGAAACTCGAATGGCCCGAAGAACGATTCAGCATCCTTGCCGGCCAGTACTGGGACGTCATAAGCCCCCTCAATCCCAACGTCCTCAACTACACCGTCCAGTGGTTCGCCGGCAACATCGGCTACCGCCGCCCCCAGGTCCGCGCCACAAAGGTCTATGCACTCAGTGACACAGCCGACCTCAAGCTCGAAGCCGCCGTCACTCGCAACATTGGCGGTATCCCAAGGTCTCTTGAGACTCCCGACACCGGCGCCGACTCCGGCATCCCGGCCTTCCAGGGTCGCGTCAGCTCCACATTCCCCTTCTTCGGACCGCAGCCCACAACCGTCGGTTTCTCGGGCCACTGGGGCAAGGAAGAACTCGACACCGTCTCCGGCGAAAAGCACTTCGACAGTTGGTCGCTCAACCTGGACATCACACAGCCCGTCAACGAATGGCTCGCAATTCAGGCCGAACTCTTCACCGGCGAAAACCTCGCCACCTACTTCGGCGGCATTGGCCAGGGCGTAAACGTCGCCCGCAAACGCGAGATCGCAAGCCGAGGCGGATGGGTCGCCGCACGCCTCACCCCATGGGACAAGTGGTCTTTCAATCTCGGCGTCAGCCTCGAAGACGTCGACGGCGACGACCTCGTCGGAATGGCCGCCGCCCGCGAATACAACCGCGCCGTTTTCGGAAACGTCATCTACTCCGTCAACAAAAGCACTGACGTGGGCTTCGAACTCTCACACTGGAGAACGGACTACAAAGGCCGACCCGACGCCGACAGCATCCGGGCCCAAACCTCGCTCATCTACAAATTCTAAACAAAGCGCACATCCGCAAAAGTCCCAACAGGAGACGTACAGGCTGCAATTACGTTCGCCTGATTGCACCGGCTGAGCCGATTGCCCCGCGCATAAACGATTGCTGGCGGAAGCCGCCCCAAACCCAGCCGAAAACACGTTATACCCTCACCGCTTTCGGCCGATCAACACCGTGCTAACCATCTATCAGGGGGCAATATTATGGCAGTAGCGACACGAACGGACGAAGACATAAAAAAGGACGTCGTTGACGAACTGTATTGGGACGACAGCGTCGATGCTTCCGAAGTGCAGGTCCAGGTCGACCGCGGCGAAGTTACGCTTACGGGGACGGTACCCGACTACGTCGCGTATCAGTCTGCCGAGGATGACGCATGGGTAATGCCCGGCGTCCGATATGTTCGAAACGATCTCATAGTCAAGTTCCCCGCCGGCTTTGCCGTCCCGGCCGACTCACACATCAAGTCAAATATTGAAAACCTGTTGCGATGGCAGCCAAACATCGATTCCACCGATATACAGGTCTCGGTCGACAGGGGTTGGGTTACTCTCCAGGGCTCCGTCGATGCCTATTGGAAAAAAGTCCGCGCCGAAGACCTGGCGCTAGGGCTCAGCGGAGTCGCCGGCGTCAGCAATGAACTCGCCGTCGTCCCGTCAAAAGACGTCGAAGACATGGCCATAGCACAGGACATTCACGACGCCTTCATTCGCAACGCAAGCGTCGAGCCCGACCTCGTGGACATCCAGGTCGAAGACGGCAAGGTGATCCTTTCGGGAAGCGTTCCATCATTGCCGGTGTTCCGCGGCGCCGAGAGAATCGCCCGCAAGACCCTCGGCGTACGCAAGGTCGACAACCGCCTTGTTATCCAGTGAGGCGCAACTGCGGCTGCCTTTTCAAGGGTTCGGGGTGATGTCTAATTGGCCCAGCAGCGCCCGGACGAGTTCCATCGGCAGGCCGATAACATTGGTGAAGGAGCCTTCGATACGTTCGACGAACTGGTCGCCGGCTTCCTGTATTCCGTAGGCTCCGGCTTTGCCTTTCCAGTCTTCCATTCGAATGTGTTCGGTAATCTGCTCCTCGCTCAATTGGCGCGGATAGACGAGCGTCGTTGCGGTTTCGGCGATTTCCGTCGAGTCGCCGATCCTCACGAGCGCGATTCCGGTGATGACCTGATGGGGCGCGCTGAAGAGCAGTCGTATTATGCGCTCAGCATCGGCGGCATCTTCGGGTTTGCCGATGATCTCGCCATTGAAGTCAACGACGGTGTCCGCGCCGAGGACGAGGCGGTCGGGGTGCTGCCACGCGACGTCGCGGGCCTTGGCAAGTGCAAGCTGGCGCGCGTATGTGACGCAGTCCATTCCCTCGATGGCGTAGTTGGATTCATCGATGCATGACGGAACGACATCAAAGGCATAGCCGGCCTCACCGAGCAGTAGTCGGCGCCTGGGTGAGGCTGACGCAAGTATGAAGCTCTTGGCATGATAGATACTCATGAGTCCGGGGTCCGTTCAATATGGTCTGTGATTTTTCTACAAAAGCCGAGGTATTCGGTTTCGATGTTTTCGATATCGCCGTCGATGTATAAGGCAAAAAGCGCCGGCGACACAGTCCGGTTAAAGGCCGTAGTCAGCGGAATGTTGCGGTCGGCGGCGATGCACTGCAATCGCGCATCGAGCGGCCAGTTGCCGCGGAGGCCGGCCAGCAGCAGGTTGTGGTAGCTCGCCAGACGCTTGCCGTAGTCGGCCTCGCGCAGAAAACGGACGAGTCCGTAGGACTGCGCGTAAAAGTCCCTTGCCGCATGCGCATCGTGTATGACCCCGCCGGGATCCAGCGTGAGCAGTTCCGCCAGCGGGATCGGGCCGCGGTCAAGCGCCCCTTTAAGCGAGACGAGTCGCTCGGTGTTGCCGCGCGGCATGAACTCGAAAGCGCCATGGTCGTAGCGGCTTGACTCAAAAAGCGTGGCGATGCCCTCGTCCAGCCAGCTTGGAAGGCGGTAGGTGAAATGCTTGCCGTTGAACTGGTGCCACGCTTCGTGCCCGAGTGCGGCAAAGGTGCGCCGCCTGCCGATGTTGTATGCGACGCACGCGCCGTTCAGGCAGTAGGCGCCCCTGGATATCTTCAGGTAAGTGTCTCCGTTAGGGGCTGCGAAGGTCTTCGTGAAATCGGCCCACTGCTGGCGATCTGCGAACAGATACACAACGAACGGTGTCAGCGTGTCGATGGGTTCGCCAAGCTGCTTCTGGCAGGCGTTATACGCCGATTCCATGAAGGCCGGCAGTTGGCGCAGCATGAGTGTGTCGGCGAGCGTGGTATGGATGATGTAATGGGCGGTAGTGATGGTGATTCCCCCGGCGTAGCTGTTCTGCCACGGTTCGACCGCTCTTACGGCGGGAAGGTCCCCGAGGTGTCTGACAAGTGCCTGCGAAGCGGAGAATTCCACCGGCCGAACAACCTCCGGACTTTCACAACCGCCTGCAACAAGCAGGCACAGGGCGGTCAGGATGGCGGTGTATCGTGTCATTTTGCCACGCTGTTCAAATATCCCTATAGTCGGCATCAAAAGCCTCTGCCGTGAACAGGTATACGTCCGTATCAGGATCCTGCCACGCATTGGCGGGTAAGCCCGCCTTGTGAGTGCAGCAATACGACAAAAACTCTTCCTTCGTCCAGCCGGTTTCCTCGGCCACCTGCGGCAGAAAGCACCCGGACTGGCAGCCTTTGGTGATATAGACGCCGTCAACGCCAGGGCGCAGGCTGCGAGGATCGTTCGTTTTTTTCAGCGGCGAAAGAACGGAGATTTCGATGTTCAGCCGGGACAGTTCGCCCTCGGTTATCCGGTCGCCGCGGAATCGAGGGTCCTGCGTGGCGGCGGCGACCGCCATTTCAGACACAAGACGGATCAGCGGCTTATCGGAGGTGAACAAGCCTATGCAGCCCCGGAGCCGCCCCGCATTCTTCAAGGTGACAAAGCAGCCCTGTTTCTGCATCAGGTCTCCATCGTCCGTCTGCGGAACCGGCTGCGGCTGATTTGTTACAGCCGCCGAAACAGCGTCTCTGGCGGTCCTTAGCAGCGCCTTTTTCTGAAGCTCATTCATCTGTACCGGGCTCTTCTAATTGTGTACCAGTTTGATTGCGGCGAAGCCGCCGATAAGCAGCAGTACGAACAAGAGGCTCAGCCAGTTGAAGTATTTCTCTATGACCGGGCGCATTCGCTCGCCCTTCCAGCCGAACAGCCCGGCAACAAGAAAAAAACGCGCAGAACGGCTGATCGCCGAGGCGATCAGAAAGCCGGGGAAGTTGATGGCCGCCACGCCCGCCGAAATCGTGCATACCTTGTACGGCAGGGGAGTGAAGCCGCACGTAAAGACAATCCAGAAATCGTATTTATCATAGTAACGCTGGAAAGTCTCGAAATTTTCGGGCGTAAAACCCATCGAGCCCATGTGGGTGAACACCCACGTTTGAATCTGATCCCACAGAAAGGTTCCGATTCCGTAACCGAACGCGCCGCCGAGAACGGAAGCGATGGAGCAAGCCAGTGCGAAGCGGAACCACTTCTTGGGGGCGCCCAGCGTAAGCGGGGCGAGAAGTACGTCGGGTGGAACGGGAAAGAAGCTGGACTCGGCAAAACTCAGACCGAACAGCGCAGCAGGACCATGCCGCGTATCGGCGAAGTGGATCACCCAGTTGTACAAGTGTCGGTGGCAGTGCCACCAGGGGACGCGCGCCGCTTCGGGTTTGTTCATCGCACTCCTTTGGGGGAGACAGCGAGCATCAGATGCCTGAAATGAGCCTGTGCCCGCAATTGTTACCGAAATTTCTGATAGATATTAATAAGCATCGAGTGTAATGTCAACGTTTGTTATCAGCGTCAGACTGGAGTTCAAATGGCGAATGTGACACAATTCGAAACCGCTGGAGACGGTCTGCTTGTTCGTGCACCGGCCAAAATCAACCTGAGCCTCCTGGTCGCGGGCAAGAGGCCCGATGGATATCATAATATCGAGACCTTGATGGCCAAGGTGGATTACTGCGATGAGCTGCTGTTCGAGCCGCCAAACCGTGACGGCATAGAGCTTATATGCCAGGGCAGCCGCTGGGCCCCCGAAGGTGAGGCCAACCTCGTTTGGCGGGCGTGCAGGGCGCTGCTTGACGCCGCGCAATCCAAACAGGCCGTTCGTGTAACGTTGCGAAAGAACATACCCGCCGGCAGTGGTTTGGGCAGCGCAAGCAGTGATGCCGCCGCGGCGCTTCTGGGGCTCAACCGATTCGCGCGACTAAGAGTAAGTTCTCAGCATATCTACGACATTGCGTGCGGACTCGGCAGCGATGTCGCCTTCTTTCTCGGCGGTCCGTTGGCTTTTTGCACGGGACGCGGAGAGAAAATCGAGAGAATTGAGGATTTTTTTTCATTTCGCGCCGTGCTCGCTCTGCCGGCTGTAAATGTTTCCACAAAAAGGGTTTACGAGAATTACGTTCACAATCAGGTGTTATATGATGAGCTTAGTGAGAGAATTAATGCCCTCCTTAGTAAAAAGAGCGTTGATTCCATAGTCAATCTATGCGCAAATATGTTGCAGACAAGTTGCTTTGAACTGCATCCCGAACTGATGCGGCCCAAGCGAGCCCTTGAGGCGCACTGCATGGGGCCCGTTTTGCTCAGCGGAAGTGGTTCGGCGATGTTCTGTATGGTCACGAGCGCTGATTCAGATCCTGGATGTTGTCAGTCGATGCTGCAAAGCAGCATCGGTTGTGAAAGTGTTGTAATCAACAGCAACAGATGGTGAGGATTTCACGAGGCGGACAAATGGAGATCAGCGAAGTCAGAGTCAAGATGGTAGCCAACAAGGACGACCGACTAAAGGCCTTCTGCTCGATGACCCTCGACAACAGTTTCGTGATCAGGGACATCAAGGTGATAGAAGGCGCCGGAGGACTTTTTGTCGCCATGCCCTCCCGCAAGATGAGTGATCATTGCGAAAAGTGCGGCAGCAAGAATCATCTGCGAGCCAAGTACTGCAACAGTTGCGGAGCATTGCTGCCGGAGAGTCGCGCAAGACAGGACGTCAAGGGCAGAACCAAACTTCACGCCGATATCGCGCATCCAATCAACGCCGCATGCCGCAAACGCATTCAGGAGGCTATCGTGGCGGCTTATGAATCGGAGATGCAGCGATCCAGGGAGCCCGGCTACAAGCCCATGGACCTGGACGATTACGATTACGAGGATTCGGTTGATTAAGCCCCTTGCAGTAATCGCAATGCGCCTGCACGGACAGCAGTCACACCGTTTGTGAGCCCGGAGGAGACACAGTCGCCGGCACTATAAAGCATGCCTTGCCGTTGTAAGGCAAGGTCGACCAGCCGCACTGCCGCTAATCGTCTGCAAGAAACTCTTCGAGGACCTTGTCCAGTGCCGCGTCAAGATTCGTGTTGACGTCGTAGTGTCCGTGATCGATCTGCCTCCTCAGGTGGTCAACCTTGTCGCGCCGAATCTCCGGCAGTGTGCTGATGAGTTTCAGCAACTGGCCCAATGGCGTTGCGCCGGCGTCGTCGTGCGCTTCATCGAGTGTCGCGTGTGCCAGCGGTTTGCGGAAGCGTTCGATGTTTGGCTTTTGCTGTTGATCGATCTTTTCGTAGTTGGACGTATTCATTTGCTCACCTGACGTCTTCAGCGTGGCAACCGATTCCTTCGGCTGCCGATCCGCCGGGTCGTGCGGACAACCCGCAGCGACCAGTGTTGTAAGACCTCGAGTCCTTATGAGGCGTTGATTATACCAGAGGCTGTTTTATCGGGCCACAACATATAGTGTGCCAACTCGCGGTGCACATGTCGCGGACGGCCTTTACAGTATTGATATCGTCCGCGGGCACGAAAGAACTTTAAAAATGGAGTAGCCTGCGAGTAAGTCCTTTCTAGGACTAATCTTGAGAGAAGTATGACGTCAATCCT
>JAWLHD010000078.1:0-11694 GCA_041690555.1 Anaerohalosphaeraceae bacterium | reverse complement strand
TTTGCCATCCTGTTTATCCTGTAAATCCTGTAAGCAAAGCTTCAAGCCCTCTGTGAAATACCAGATATATTCGTTTCTATTAGTGATTATTCGTGGCTCCAGTTCACGCCAAGCGCAGAAACCCTGACTAAATCGAAAAAAACACCCCCTTAAGAACACTCCCGCGCAAAAACACGAAAAAACGCGCACTTCTGCGCAAAAAAATCCCCCCGTTTCACCAAAAATACGCAAAAACAAGCACTAAAACCCCCTCCCAACCCCGTTTTGAGGGGCAAAAACCCAAAAAACGCACCTTCAGCCGCCCCCCAACCCCCTTTCACCCTCATTTTCACGCCAAAAACAACGGTCGCTCGTCCTGATGCGTCGACGCCTGCTCAACCAGGAATCTCCACGGATAATCGGATTTTGAATGCCACAGAACCAAGGCAGCTTAGTTCTTATCGATGCGAAGTATTGACAACGAGTGCGGCGCGATTTCGTAGTCGAAAATTTCGGTGATCTCACGTTCAGACACTTTCGGCAAGACCGCGGGCGGCCGCCCGAAACGGTTCTCCGCCAGCGGTTCACCGGACAAGACTGTACATATCATTCTCGATTTGAACGGGCCTATGGAACTCAGGTCCATCGTCGCTTTAATTGGCGTATCCGACTTGCTGACCAGTTTGACAATGACGTCTCCTGTGGCAGTGTCTCGAACGGTTGACGCCGCCAAGTCGGGCGTCGCTATAGATCCTCTGTCGGTCAAATCGAGTATTAGCTGTCCATCAAGATAGCACCGAATGCGTTTATCGATAACCCGTATTTCGATGTCGTACCAGCGGCCGGCATCGATTCTGCCGGGTACCGGCCGGCCGATCATACTCTTGCCGCCGTCGGATGTCTTTTCTACGGCATGTTGCGTATTGTTCCATCCTCCCAGATTCAGCCAATAATAATTCTGCCTGTCAGTCGCACCGAACCCAATCAGGAAACCTTCGGAACCGCCGCTCTTCATGGCCTTCACCGTGACGGTATAGCTTGATCTGTCCGCCGTGAAGCTGAACATGGCCAATGCCGGCGCGCTATTGGAACTCTGCCGCCATACACCGTCTGACAACTGCCACCTGCCCGACCACTCTTTCCACCGATCCGCGCCGCTGTCAAAGGTTTCATCCAATACTGTTTCAGAGCCGCTGACAACTTTGACGTCGTCGAATAACGCCTGGGTATCCCAAGTACCCAGCAATACACCATTAGGCCGTTGCGCAGTCTCCGGCCTGGGCGGCGCAACTGGCTGAATCTTCACCGTGGTTGGCAGATAGACGTCCCCCTGATTCAGGCTGAACAACTGCTGCACATAGTAGTTGACAGACCGCGTGATCGATACGTTATCGAAATAAATCAAGTCCGGCCGCCATTGGGTCCGCCCCTGCTTGGCCAGCAAAGGGGCGTAAGAGGTCAGCCGCACAAGGTCCCCGTTTCGCTCCAGGCTGGTCATGTAGGCGGCTTCGGCCAGCGCCGA
Organism: Anaerohalosphaeraceae bacterium; assembly: GCA_041690555.1. GTDB lineage: Bacteria > Planctomycetota > Phycisphaerae > Sedimentisphaerales > Anaerohalosphaeraceae > JACZKQ01. The sequence goes on along the minus strand of JAWLHD010000078.1, from coordinate 10,193 downwards.
ACGCAGCGTGTTGGCCCGGTTGCCCTCGTGGGCTGCGTATTCTCCCAGGTAGACCTTCGGGCCGGTGCGGTCATAGGCATCGAAACGCTCCAGGTTTTGCCAGAACCAACCGGGCGACTTGTAGCCATGCTCATCCACCATGGGCAGGTTCTCTTCTCTGGCGAATTTCCAGCCTTCTTCATAGTCGCGGCCATCGGTAAACGGGCCGGTGGTTCCAATCACAACAATATCGGGATAGCGGGCTCTGACCGCATCACTGATCATCTTAAAACGTTCTTTGAAGACCGCTGAAATCACATCCTCGTTGCCGACCCCAATGTACTTCAGATTGAAGGGTTCGGGATGGCCTGCCTCGGCCCGCTTTGAGCCCCACTCCGACGTAACGGGGCCATTGGCGTACTCGATCAGATCCAGCACCTCCTGTACGTACTCATCCATTTCATCCATGGGAATGCCCCGCTGGCCCCGGGGCACGAGATTGAGGTAGTTGCCCGAATTCTGACAGCAGACCCCGGCCGGCACCACGGGTAAGGGCTCTGCGCCGATGTCCTCGCAGAACTGGAAATACTCGAAGTAACCGAGGCCCAGAGACTGATGATATCGCCATATGTTTCGTTGAGCCTTTCGCTGTTCGAGGGGCCCGATCGTGTCCTTCCAGCGATACATGTTCTCCAGTCCGTCTCCATGGACCAGGCACCCGCCCGGAAAACGCATGAATTTCGGCTTCAGGTCGGCAATGATCTGGGCCAGGTCCGGTCGCAAACCGTTGGGGCGATTCTTAAAGGTCTTCTGCGGAAACAGAGAGATCATATCCAGCCCCAATACCCCGGTACCTGAAACCAGCAGTACCAGGCGGGCATGAGTCTCGTCAGCAGTCGCCTCGATGACGGCCTTATGTTTGGTCCATTCTTCCTGTAGGCCAGTCAGTTCTGTCTGTCCCAGTGATTTGCCTTCGGCGGTTTCGACGCGGACGATTATGCCCTGAGGACTTCCCGAAAACACCCGGGCGAAGAGCGAGACATCATATTTGTCGCCGGCCTTGACCACGATACCGTCAAAACCCTCGTTGCTAAGCCCGCTACCGTCGCCGGCTTCGTTTATTGTCAGGACCGCATAATGCGGATTGTTCGCATTGAGAGGATGCTCTGTCTCCACGGCTATCTCAGCGGTCCCGGTCGGGCTCTGAAGCAGTTGCCAGGCAGTCAGGGAATTCCAATTCCTGTTATCGCCGCGACTGTACTCAAAAGAACGATTCTGAACGCATTCGGGATAAAGCCCCCCATCGGCGGCATAATTCAGATCCTCAAAGAAGATGCCAAAGAGATCCGTACTGATCATCTTATGCTGCGAGCCAACGTGAATTGTGGCTGATTGTTTCTGCGCGAATACAGAGCCTGCCAGGCAACTTAGAATCATCAATGAGGCCACTACGATACAATCTTGTTGCTTCATGCAAGACATCCTTCGTCGAATGCTGAACTCCGTGAACGGGCGTCGCAGACTATCATATTGTCACCAAAGACCGTTATTTTTATTAGTTCTCATGAGTGGTCTTGACGACGGCGAAAAAAGCCTGCTTGGGCTGGTAGTTCCTATCAAACAGTAGAGGAGAGCCGCCGATCCAGGAGGCTCCGTCGTAAATGCCCCAGAATGTGACACGAGTGACATCGTTTCTGTGTTTGAGAAGGACCGAGAATATCTCCTCATATTTTTCAGCAAGTTTCTTCTGGGTTTCCGCCGCGTCAGCGGTCGGATCGCTTGTGCTCTGGCGGCTGACGCGGCCAACATCGGCACCGCGATAGCCTCGCGTCTGCGTGCGGATGTCCAACTCGGTAACCATCACCTTGACGCCGGCAGCCGCCAGGCTCGTAATGGCGTACTCAAGACTCTCGGCACTTGGGTGTGTCAGGCTGCCATGCAGTTGAATACCAACGCCATCGATGCGGACACCTTTTGATTTTAGATGCTTTACAATCGCAACCGCTCCATCACATTTGGCCTTTGAGGTTTCGAGACTATAGTCATTGTAGTACAACTCGGCATCGGGATCGGCCTCGTGGGCCCACCGGAAGGCGTTCTCAATAAAGTCGTACTGCTTGTCTTCGGAGCCCGCGCTAATGATTCGCAGCCACTGGCTGTTGCGAAGCGTGCCGTCCTCATTGAGGGCTTCGTTGACGACGTCCCAGCCTTTAATTCGGCCTTTATAGCGGCCGACAACGGTCGTGATGTGTTCTTTCATGCGAGCGAGGAGCACCTCTCGCGTCAACGGATTTCCGAAATCGTCCTGAAAGACCCAACGCGGAACCTGGCTGTGCCAAACAAGGCAATGCCCGATCGGCACCATCTCGTGTCTTTCGCAAAACGCCATGAAGTCGTCCGCCGGCGCCCAGTTGTATTGATCTGGCCGGGGATGGATCAATTGCCATTTGAAGTCATTCTCTGCAGTGGCGGTATTGAAGTGTTTTTCCGCAATTGCAGCCGCTCCTGAGTCTCGTCCTGTCACGACCCTTCGATTCAAAGCACCGCCAATCAGAAATTGGTCCTTGAATACCTCTTTCAGCGCCGGCAAATCCTGGCCCGCCACGCACGCACCCGCGCTGATCAAGAATACCATTAGCCGAACCATCGTAGTTTTCTGCGTTGCTCTCATTGCCTCTCCTTGTTACAAAACAGCGATACTGTGCCTACTCGGCGAAGATTTCGATACCATTGATCGCCGGATTCTCTATGTTCGGCGTGAACGTAATCCTCAATTTGCCCTCGGTCACTTCGACGCCCTTGTACTCGCGCCGGATCGCCCTGTACGGCCCGCCAGCCTCTTTCCAGATGTCAAAATCGATCTCCGGCATCTGTCCCTGGACGGCAAACGAATACACCCGCTGGCCCACGCCGGTAATGCCCGTAAAGCACTCGGCAAAATGCAGGCGGACAGTGTACTTGCCGTTGGGCAGGCTGAACTCATACGCGCTCATGCTGTACCGCTCCGTCCGGAAGATCTGCGGGAATGCGACGTTGGGCACCTCGAACTCTTCGGCCCGTTCTACGGTCATGCCGTCTGGAGGGGTCAGCGAAGCGCCGGCAGCCTTGACCTCATCGGGCAGCCAGAGGTTGCCCTCCTTATCGATATACGGCTGATAGGCGCCACATGCCACACGTATCACCAGCTTGCCGGCAAGCGGGGGCGCGGGAGGTGCAGGCAGTCTCGGTGCAGCGGGTCCAAAGATGTGCTGGGCGAAGAGATACAGGTTGTTGGCCCATGCAGTGGCGTCGTGCCCGTTGCCGTCCACGTGCCAGATATGCGGCACATTGTTTTCTTTGAGGTAGTTATGGACGCCCCGGCTGATGCGGATCAGGCCGTCTTTGTTGCCGCAGGCCAGCCACAGAAGCTTCAGCTTTTCTCTGGCGGCTGCGGGATCGGGCATAAGTTCCGCCGCAGGCTTGGTGTTGGGAGCTGAGGAGAATCCGCCAACCCAGGCAAAAACGTCGAGGTTGCCGAGGCCGAAGTTAAGAGACTGGCCTCCACCCATCGACAGACCCGCCAAAGCGCGATGCTCACGGTCGGCAAAAACAGAGTACCTCGCTTCAATGGCGGGAATCACATCGTTGAGCAGATCGCCTTCGAAGGCGGCGAACGCCGGCGCAGTGGCGAAGACATTGCCCTCGGCCCGGTCGTTCTTCTGAGCGCGGCCGTTGGGCATGACCACGATCATCGGTTGAATCTTGCCATCGGCCAGAAGGTTGTCGAGGATGTTTTCCGGGCTGCACAGCCGTTGCCATTCGCGCTCGTCGCCGCCGATGCCGTGCAGCAGATAAAGCACCGGGTACTTGCGGTCGGCCGAATAGCCCGGCGGCGTGTAGACGAGCATTTTTCGACGGGTTCCAACCGTCTTCGAGTCATACTCAACCATCGTAAGCTCGCCGTGAGGGATGTTTTCTCGCCTGGCTCTGAATCCTGCGGGCGGATCGTCGAAGGCGGGCGTATCATCGGGCCCAAGTTCGACAGGTCCGCCAAATCCGCCTCGTCCAGGGCCTCTGGGGGCGTCCGGCGCGGGCGAATCTCCCCGTGCAGGGGTCGCCTGAGCCACGGGAGCCGAAGGGGCGGGACCGTCTTCTTTGAAAAGCAGTTGCGAAAACTCGCGCAGGCTTCGACGCCAGCTCTGGAACTCGTGGGCCGTATCGGGCGAGACATAGAAATGACTGTTGACGCCTGCTTCTTTGATCGCATCGGAGTTCGCCTTGGGGTCGCCGCCAAAGCCGCGTCCGCCGCCGAGTTCGCGGCTGCCGTAGCTAACGAACACCAGCTTAACTTTCTCCTTGAAACCGGGCGTGTTTTTGACATCCTCCGGGGAGATGGACCCGCCGCTGAAGAGGCCGATGTGCGAGAACTTGTCGAGATTCTTCAGGGTAATCGATTTGGTCTCCATTCCACCCATAGACAGGCCGGCCATGGCGCGATTGGGCTGATCGGCTAATGTGCGGAAGTGCGTATCGACATAAGGGATCAACTCGTCAAGAAGAACCTTCTGGAAGGGGGCGATGTCGAAATTCCTGAGTCCGCCGATCCGCGTGTCATTCGTCATGCCGTAGGTCATCACAATGAGAAAAGGCCTGGTCTTGCCTTCAGCAATCAGGTTGTCCATGATCAGATTGGCGCGGCCCTGATTGCTCCAGGCGGTTTCGTCCTCGCCCCAGCCGTGCTGCAAGTACAGAACCGGATAGCGCCTGGTCGAATCCTTATCATAGTCAGGCGGCGTGTACACAAAGGCGCGGCGCGATGTGTTGGTGCTTTTCGAGGGAAAGAGGATCTGCACCACTTTGCCGTGGGGAACGTCCTTCAAGGCGTAGAAGTCCTGGTCATGAGCTGGGATCTCAATGCCGCTTTCCCAACGAGTAGAACCGTAGAAGTTCAGAGTGCCCGGGTCGTTAAACGTCCCCCCATCGACCGTGAGATGGTAGTAGTGGAAGCCCTCATCGAGCGGCCTTTGGGTGACGCCCGTCCATACGCCGTCGGCGCCTTTGTCGAGGGAGAAGCCGCCCCTTTCCAGTCCGCCCAGGCTCACCCTGACGCTCTGGGCTTCGGGCGCCACGATGCGGAACCGCGCAAAGCGTTGGGAGTTCACCTGCGGATACTGCTGGCCCGGCTGGTTCAGGGTCGAGGGTTTGAAATCCTCCACCACCGCAGGCGGTCCTGCCTGAGCCAGCAGGGTTCCGCCTGTTATTACGGCCATTAAGAAGAGTGCGAACGTGTGATTCATTTGAATAACCTCCTTTAGCTTTCAGTTTATGTCATACACAAGCCAAAATCAACTGCGCAGCAATACCCGGAGAGCACTACCTAAATAAAACCGCCTGCACTTGTCAGATGTGAGATTAAAAACATAGTATAGGCAGGATTTTTTTTACTGCCGCCTATAAGATATAATCCAGTGAAGGTTGCGACCGGATAAGCTTTTTTCCGGGAATCGCCGGGCGAAAGCCGGCCATTGTGCAAGCCCAGCAGGGAATTTTCGCCGTTTTTCGCATTTTTCATCTCTCAGTACGCTGTTTGTGTCGGTGAATAGAAGAGAACAACCGGAATAGCATGGTATGGTAATGGATCAGGATAAGAAAACGCTTGAGTTTCTAAAGCTCTTTTTACGTCATCAGCAGGAAATATATGCTTACATTCTCACTCTGGTGCCTCATGTCCATGATGCGGACGATCTGTTCCAGAATGGGATGAGCGTGATGTGGCGGAAATTCGATCAGTTTCAGCCCGGCACGAACTTCGCGGCCTGGGGGGTCCAAATCATGCGATACGAGATTCTGGATTATCGCCGCAAGCTGGCTCGCACGAAGCGAGTGGTCATGGAGGATCCGCTGTTTGAAGTACTGATGGAACACATGCCCACCGTTCAGGATGAAATGGCCGCCCGGATAGAGGCCCTGCGCACGTGCCAGGCCCTGCTGGACAATCGAGCCAAGCGGATCCTCAAGATGCGATACGAACACAACACCTCGATCGTGGAGATTGCTTCGTACCTGAAGGTGTCGCGTCGCCACGTCTACCACATTCTCGGGCAGATCAACCGTGTCCTGCTGCGCTGCATGCGTCGGACGCTGGCACAGGGGAGCGGCACGATATGAGCGGCCCGCCTTTTCCAAACATGGATGAGCTGTTGCAGCGTCTGCTGGACGGTCAGATTGCGCCCGACGATATGAAGCGTCTCGAGACGGCGATCCTTGAGGATCGCCGCGTGCGGGACTACTACATCGACAGCTTGCTGGTATGTGCCGCGATCCGGCGTTCCAGCCAGGTGACCGGGGAACTTTCCAAGTCGGATCTGATGCAGGCGATTTCAAGCGGAAGCAAAGGCAGCTTCAAACGCTGTGGGCGACGCATCCGTTCGATTGCGGCGATCCTGCTGATCGGAATGATGGTATCTGCTTCTATCTTCCTGGTCCGCCATATAACTCGGGGCCCGGTGATCGGCACGCTAACTGGGGCGTATGAGGCCCGATGGCGAGGGGCTGATCTCCGCCCGGGTAAACCACTGTACGCACGCGATTATGACCTGCAAGATGGTGTGGTAAAGATGGAGTTAGGCCGGGAGACGAGCCTGCTGCTCGAAGCCCCTTGCCAGATCAAACTGACGGGCTTCGGTGAAGTGGCCCTGAAAAGCGGCAGAATTGTTGCAGAAGTCAGCTCAGAGAAAGCAGGTTTTCGAGTACAAACACCCACGGCAGTGATTACCGACCTCGGTACCGAATTCGGGGTGGTCGTGTATTCCGACGGAAGCACCGAGGCCCATGTACTGAAAGGCGAAATCAGCATCGCTCTCGATCCGACCAGAGCAAGTCAGTCGACGGTGCTCATTGTGAATGAAGGGCAGGCTGCGTCAGTTGATGCAGCCGGACGGACTGTTCGCCGCGGACTGGCTGCCCGGCCCGATCTCTTCCTGCTGCGCGTACCGCCGTCCACCCCGCCCGTAGCTCGGTCGAAGCGCTTGAACTTGGCAGATATCGTCGGCGGAGGCAATGGGCGAGGCTCCGGGGCCCTGGACCAGGGCATCGACCTGGGTACAGGCCAGGCATTCAGGCAACCGGCCGCCACGATTCGACGGGCCCGTCGAAACGAGTTTCTGGCGACGCCTGAGTTTCCCGGCGTAGACGGTGTATTCGTCCCCAACGGGGCCCGCGGCCCGGTTGTGATCAGTTCCACCGGACTGACGTTTTCCGAATGTCCTGACACTTTGGGAAGTTACTATGGCGGGCCGGCCAACAGCGGCAGGATCTATGACATTCCGGGCAAACAGATCCATACGGCCCGGCTTAACGGCATCAGTCTCGGCACATCTCGCCATCCCGCTCTGAACCTCCATCCCAATGCAGGCATCACCTTCGACCTGGACCAGATTCGCCGGGACAATCCGAATGTCCAGATCGACCGGTTTACCGCCATATGCGGCATCCCAAAGGACCTGCCTCAAACTCCGTTCAGTGCGGCCGACGTCTGGGTCCTCTTGGATGGCGTCGTTTGTGAACAACTGAACTTTCCTGGGGGGACGGGTGCTGTTGAAAAGGTGGATGTGTCGATTCCCGCCCGGACGCGGTTCCTGACATTGGCCGCAACCTGCACCGGGCGTGCGGATTATTCCTGGGTCTTCATGGGCAACCCTTTCCTGGAACCGGCGGCCACAGTTGAGCAGGAGACCGAACGTTGACAGCAGAGCTCTATGCCAAGAATTTCGCGAACTTGTATTGCTCAGGGTCATCGGCAGCGAGCGCATTCCGCCCGCTGTTTCAAAGAGACCACATATTTACCTTTTTTGGAGGCTCATATTGTGATCGCCACACATTTTAAGTTGCCGGCTCTGATTCTATCCATATCTGCCAGTTTGACTGCTGCGCAACCGCCTGCCGAGCCGCTGAGTCTGTGGTACCGCCAGCCGGCCAAACAGTGGGTGGAAGCCCTGGCGGTGGGTAATGGGCGGCTTGGTGCAATGGTCTTCGGCGGCATTGTCGAAGAGCGGATCCAGTTGAATGAAGATACGCTCTGGGCCGGCGGACCCTACGACCCGGCGAATCCCGATGCGCTGGAGGCTTTGCCGAAGGTGCGGGAATTGATCTTCGCCGGTCAGTACCGGCAAGCAGCCAATCTGGTCGGTCAGAAGATGATGGCCAGGCCCCTCACGCAAATGCCCTATCAGTGCGTGGGGGATCTGTTGCTCAAGTTCCCGGACGCCGACGGGGCGACGGATTATCGGCGGGACCTCAACCTGGATACGGCCGTGGCCACCGTGGCGTACATGATCGACGGCGTGCGCTACACGCGCGAGGTCTTCTCCAGCCCCGTAGATCAGGTCATCGTGATTCGCTTGACAGCCGACAGGCCCGGCAAGGTCACGTTTACCGCCGGCATGAGAACGCCACAGAAGGCGTCGGTGACTGTCGAGTCGCCCACCACTCTGGTGATGCAAGGCGTCAACGGCAGATCTGCCGGTATTGCCGGCGCCCTTAAATACCAGGCCCGCGTGGCCATTACGGCGCCGGGCGGGCGTATTGTGTCGGGCGGCGACCAGATCACTGTCACCGATGCGGATTCAGCGTTACTTCTGATCGCGGCGGCGACCAGCTACAAGAGCTACAAGGACGTGACGGGCGACCCCGAAGCGTTGACCAGGGAGACAATAGCCAAGGCGAGCAAGAAACCTTTCGAGGCGATGCTGCGAGACCATGTGGCCGACCATCAGAGACTGTTCCGGCGGGTGACGCTGGACCTGGGCACAACGCCTGCAGCGCATCGCCCCACGGACGAGCGAATCCGCGATCCGGACAAGGCCAACGATCCGCAACTGGCGGCGCTTTATTTCCAGTTCGGTCGGTATCTTCTGATCAGCAGTTCGCGGCCGGGCTGTCAGCCGGCGAATCTCCAAGGCATTTGGAACGAAAGCATGAATCCACCCTGGCAAAGCAAGTATACGATCAATATCAATACCCAGATGAATTACTGGCCGGCAGAGCCGACGAATCTGGCAGAGTGCTTCGAGCCGCTCATGGCAATGGTAATGGATCTGACCGATACGGGCGCCCGGACGGCCGAAGTCTGCTATAACTCCGGCGGCTGGGTCACTCATCACAATACCGACCTGTGGCGGGCCTCCGCTCCCATCGACGGTCCCCATTGGGGCATGTGGCCGACGGGCGGCGCGTGGCTTTGCCTGCATCTTTGGGACCATTATGACTATTCCCGCGACAAGGAATACCTGGCCAGGGTCTATCCGGTCATGAAAGGGGCAGCACAGTTCTTCTTCGACACGCTGGTGGAAGACCCCGAGCACAAGTGGCTTGTAACGTCTCCGTCGCTGTCGCCGGAGAACGGGCATCCGTTCGGCACAAGCATCTGCGCTGGTCCCACAATGGACATGCAGATCCTGCGGGATTTGTTCACCAACTGCATTCGTGCGGCGGAGATTCTCGCCGTCGATGAGGAATTCCGGAAGCAAGCGGCCGCGACGCGCCGGCGCCTGGCCCCGAATCAGATCGGCAGCACCGGCCAGCTCCAGGAATGGCTGGAGGATTGGGACATGAAGGCGCCGGAGAGACATCACCGGCATGTCTCGCACCTGTACGGACTGTATCCGAGCGATCAGATTCACGTGCGGACGACCCCGGATCTGGCGGCGGCGGCACGCAAGAGCCTGGAGGTTCGCGGCGATGACGCCACCGGCTGGGGCATCGGCTGGCGTCTGAATCTTTGGGCTCGCCTTCACGACGCCGAACGCGCCTTCAACATTCTCAGGATGCTCCTGGGGCCGGACCGGACCTATCCGAACATGTTCGACGCTCATCCGCCGTTTCAGATTGACGGCAACTTCGGCGGCACTTCGGGGATCGCCGAAATGCTCCTTCAGAGCTGTGCGGGCGAGATTGAGCTGCTGTCGGCTCTGCCCAAACCTTGGCCAAACGGCTCGGTCACAGGCCTTCGTGCCCGCGGCGGCTTCGAGTTGGATATTCAGTGGAAAGACAGTAAACTCGTAAACGTAACTGTGCGCTCGCTCGCAGGAGGGTCATGCCGACTTCGCTACGGCGATGCCACAAGGGACTTGAACCTGGCCAAGGGCCAGAGTACCCAGTGGGATGGAGTTCAATGAGGAAGACACCGAAAGAGCAAATTTATTTGAGGAATCGTTCAATGCAACGTAATCAATATC
>JAWLHD010000077.1:0-11822 GCA_041690555.1 Anaerohalosphaeraceae bacterium | reverse complement strand
GCATCACAGCCAAAGCTAAATCCATCGCCCCGCCCAAGGTAGGGTATTACCCCATAGATAAAGGATGAATCCGGGTGTAACATATCTGCAAGAGTGAGTCTAAAACAAAACAGAAGCGTCAAGCAAAAGGGAAGGCCATGAGCGTATCGGGCCACCGAGGAAACCGAGAGCAAGTAGGCTTATGGACTGCTATGGGCCAGCACACGGATTAACCAGCGGGCGGTGGGCCCCGGCATTGGCCGATTGCCGTAGTCCGTGATCGGGGAAAGCTTAGGGGATTCGGAGTATTCTTCCGCGCAGGTCGACGGCGTGAATCACCGTTCGGAAAGTCAGAACAACATGCAGACTCTTTCGCTACGCTGGAGAAACCGGAAAGTCAAGCAAACATGTCGGCGCACAAGCGAACCGCCTCTTCGCGCCGAGTTGTTTAGCGTCGAACAACTTGCTCGGCATGCCCGGACTTTGGCGGCAGGCCACCAGATCACCACGCAACACAGCTCCGACCGCCTGTTGGCGCGATTGGATGGAAATGAGCAAAAGCTCAGAGTTTTCAATCGCGCGACCCGAACCGCCAATCAGGGCCGACGCATCACTCCCGCCGCCGAATGGCTGCTGGATAATTTTTACCTGATCGAAGAGCAGATACAGATGGCCCGGCGACATCTCCCCCGCGGCTACAGCAGGGAGTTGCCTCGCCTCTTGAACGGCTCTTCCACCGCGCTTCCGCGTGTCTACGACATCGTGCTCGAATTGGTCTCCCACGTGGATGCACAGATTGATGCAGGGCCGCTCAGCGCCTTCATCGCTTCCTACCAGACAGTATGTTCCCTGAAGCTGGGCGAACTGTGGGCGATCCCAATTATGTTGCGCCTGGCGTTGATTGAAAACCTCCAGCGCGTCACCACCCGATTGACGATCGCAGGGGAAGATTGCGACCTTGCGGACATGTGGGTGGATCGTTTGCAGGATATGGCGGAAACAAACCCGTCTCACATTATTGTGGCGGTGGCGGACATGGCTAAATCCGACCTTCCCATATCCAGTGCGTTCGTGGCGGAGTTTTGTCAGCGCTTGTCAAGGCACAGCCCGGTGCTGCATCTGGCGCGCACCTGGCTCGAGGAGCGGCTTGCCGAAGAAGGGCTGTCCATCGAACAGCTTGTGCATCTGGAGAGTCAAAGTCAGGCGGCCGACCGGGTTTCCGTCAGCCACAGTATTGCCAGTCTGCGCTTCCTGGGCGCCATGGATTGGACGGAGTTCGTGGAGACACTGAGTCTGGTCGAAGCGACGTTGCGAGCGGACCCTGCCGACGTTTACAGCAAAATGGATTTTTCGACCCGCGATCGCTATCGCCATTCTGTCGAGTTCCTTGCCCGGCACGGTCAACTCTCCGAAGCGGACGTCGCGCAGCATGCTGTCCAACTGGCGGCAGAAAGTGCGCGGGAAAAGGGACGCGAAGACCGGACCGCCCATGTCGGCTACTATCTGATCGGCAAAGGCCTGTACGTGCTGGGGCAAACAGTGAGTATGCGGTGGCCCTGGCGAACAATAGTCGAACGTTGCATTCACCGTTTTCCGCTGACGTTTTACGCGGGCGGTATTGGGGTGCTCACTTTTCTCGCGACGTTCGGGTTCATACAGCAGGCCCGGATGCTTGAAGTACAGGGATGGAAACTCCTTTCTTTTTCCATTTTGTTTCTTCTTTGTGCCAGCCAACTAAGCGTGGCGTTTATGAACTGGTTGTCCACACTGCTGGTGAAACCCCGCTTGCTCCCGCGTTTGGATTATTCCTCCGGTATTCCTTCAAATCGCCGCACCATGGTGGTTATTCCCACGATGCTCACGAGCCTGGAAGGTGTTGATCGCCTTATTGAGGCCGCTGAGATTCATCATCTCGCAAATCGGGATCAGCACCTTCATTTTGCCTTGCTTACGGATTTCCGCGACGCACCGGAGGAGATTCTGCCGGGTGATTACGTGCTGGTTGAACGGGTGCGCGCCGGAATCGAGAAGCTAAACCGTAAGTATCAGACCAGCAAGCAAGGTCCCTTCTTTCTGTTTCACCGTCCGCGCCGCTGGAACGCCGGAGAAGGTTTGTGGATGGGTTACGAACGTAAGCGGGGAAAGCTTGCGGAATTCAACGCCCTGCTCCGCGGCGGTTCGCGCGCATGTTTTTCCGAGATCGTGGGGCAGACGGCCATTCTGCCGGCCATCAAGTATGTTATTACGCTGGATACCGACACCCAGCTTCCGCGGGACGCTGCCCGTCAGCTCGTCGGAACGATGGCCCATCGGTTGAACCGGCCTGAATTCGATCCGGTGCGCGGGGTTGTCACCGAAGGCTACAGCATTCTGCAACCGCGTGTAGGCGTGAGTCTGCCGAGCGGCCGGCGATCCTGGTTCGTGCGACTTTTTGCCGGCGATGCGGGCATCGATCCTTACACGCGGGCGGTATCCGACGTGTATCAGGATCTCTTCCAGGAGGGCTCCTTTATCGGAAAGGGTATCTACGATGTGGATGCCTTCGAGCGAGCCATGGCCGGGCGCTTCCCGGAGAATACCGTGCTCAGTCACGACTTGTTGGAAGCGTGCCATGCCCGCTCTGCCCTCGTGAGCGACGTGGAATTCTACGAAGAATACCCTTTCCGCTATAACGTGGACGTAGACCGGCGCCACCGCTGGATTCGCGGCGATTGGCAGACCATGCACTGGCTGCTGCCGCGCGTCCCCGGTTCTGACGCCCGTCGCATGGCGAATCCGCTTTCCGGCTTGTCCCAGTGGAAGATATTCGACAACCTTCGGCGCAGTCTGATGCCCGTTGCCCTGGTGCTGTTTATGCTGGGCAATTGGCTGCTCTTTCCTGAACTCAGCGGCCTGGGATCGCTGCTGGTTCTTGTAATCATTACGCTCCCCGGAGTGTTGTCTGCGACAGCCTCTGTGTTCCATAAGCCGACTGATTTGCCGTGGGCTATGCATTTGCGGGGAGCGGCCGGGTCGTGCGGTCGGCAGTTCGGCCAAATTTTTCTTACCCTGACGTTTCTGCCGTATGACGCCTTCGTCAGCCTGGACGCAATCGGAAGGACGCTGGTGCGATTGCTGGTGACGCACAAACGACTTCTCGAATGGCACACATCGAATGATTCCGAACAGGCGATGCGTGCAGACCTCACCGGCTTCTATGCCACAATGTGGATCGCGCCGGTCGTCGCACTGGCGATCGGCCTTTTCCTGGCCGCCACGGAGCAGACCCACCTGCTTTTGGCCCTGCCGATCCTTGGCATCTGGCTGGCGGCTCCGTGGATCGCCTGGTGGATCAGCCAGCCGATTGAATCAGCGACTCCGGATTTAACGGCAGAGCAGGTAACCTTTCTGAGGCGCACCGCCCGCAAGACATGGCACTATTTTGAAACGTTTGCCACCGCCCGGGAGAACTGGCTGCCTCCGGACAATTTTCAGGAAGTTCCCGTTCCGACGATCGCTTCGCGGACCTCGCCCACAAATATGGGCTTAGCGCTGCTGGCCAATCTGGCCGCCCGGGATATGGGGTACCTTTCAGCAGGTGGCTTGATTCGACGCACGCAAGATACCCTCGCCACGATGCAGGTACTCGAGCGACATCGCGGGCACTTCTACAACTGGTATGACACTCGCACGCTCCAGCCGCTCCTGCCGCTCTACATATCAAGTGTGGACAGCGGAAACCTTGCAGGGCATTTGCTGACGCTTGGCTCCGGACTGAGGGAGCAGGCGGATGAAAACACTTTCACGCCGCAGGTTTTTGCCGGTCTGCGCGACACTGTAAGCGTACTCAGGGAGCTGGCCCGCGATAATGCTGCGCTGGCAGAACTCGATGCGGAATTAGAGAAAGCACCTTCCAATCTCCGCGCGGCGTTCACCTTATTGGAACGCACGACGGGCCAGGCGACCAAACTCGCGGCTTCGCTGGCAAACGAAGAGGAAGCACTCAAAGGATGGGCCCTGACTCTGAGGCGGAATTGCGAGGATCAATTAGAGGACATGCTTGTTCTCACACCGTGGGCAGCTTTGCCGACTCCAAGTTGCTGCCGCCCCGTTGAAGAGGCGATAAGCCCGCTGCCGGATGAGAGAGAAGATAAGAGTCTGCCGACGTCGGCGGCAACAAAACTGAAGGAGCAGCTCGCCCAACTCGACGAGGCACCCACCTTGCGAGAGGTCTCGACCCTTGATCAAACGGTTTGTCCATTGATAGAAGCGGCACTTCAGGATCTCCCAGCGGAACCCGATGAATCTCGGGAAAATATACGAAAATATCTCGCCGAATTTTCGCGTTGCTTGCATGAAGCAAGCGATCATGCCCGCCAGCGTCTGCTTGCATTGGAAACGTTGGCCCGGCAGAGCGACGAAATGGCCGCGATGGATTTTACCTTTTTGTTCGACCCCGCGAGGGATCTATTTTCCACCGGGTTCAACGTCACCGAACGCCGGCTCGACACCAGCTTCTACGACTTGCTGGCTTCGGAGGCGCGATTGTGCAGCTACGTCACCATCGCTTTCGGGCAAGTTCCACAGGACCACTGGTTCTCGATGGGCCGTCTGCTCGTCGCTTCTCGGGGCAAAACGATCCTGGTTTCGTGGAGTGGCTCGATGTTCGAATATCTGATGCCGCTGCTGGTCATGCCCAGCTACGAGAACACATTGCTCGATCACACCTGTAAAGCGGTGGTGCAACAACAAATCGCGTATGGAGAATTGCGAGACGTGCCGTGGGGCATTTCCGAATCGAGTTATTACAGGACTGACGTTCACCTAAACTTCCAATACCGCGCCTTCGGCGTGCCGGGCCTGGGTTTGAAACGAGGACTGGCCGAGGACCTGGTGATCGCTCCTTACGCCACTGCAATGGCGCTGATGGTTGCGCCGGTCGAAGCTTGTCAGAACCTGCAACGGCTGGCGGTTGAGGGACGTGCAGGCACTTACGGTTTCTACGAAGCGGTAGATTACACGCTGACGCGTCTGCCGCCAGGTAAAAGGAGTGCTACGATCCGATCCTTCATGGCACATCATCAAGGTATGAGCTTGCTGGCGCTGGTCAATCTATTGCGGGACTATCCCATGCAGCGGCGTTTTATGGCGTGTCCACTGCTCAAAGCCGCGGACTTGCTGTTGCAGGAGCGTGTACCGAAGACCGCCGCGAGCGTGTTCACCGAAGATGTGGCGATGGATACATCGTGGAAGTTTTCCGATGAAAGCGAAAGCATGATGCGCGTTTTCACGAATCCCACACCACCGGCACCTGAGATTCATCTTTTGTCCAACGGTCGCTATCATGTTGTCATCAGCAGCGCCGGCAGCGGCTACAGTCGCTGGCGCGATCTGGCGGTTACCCGGTGGCGCGAAGATGCCACACGCGATTGCTGGGGGATGTTTGTTTACCTGCGCGATCCGGCTACGGGAGAGTTCTGGTCCACCGCGTATCAACCCACCTTGCGCGCGACGAAAGGCTACGAAGCCATCTTTACACAGGCGCGCGCAGAGTTTCGACAACGTCACGGCGGCCTCCATGTCCACACCGAGATCAGCGTGTCGCCGGAAGACGACGTGGAGTTGCGGCGCATCACAATAACCAACCGTTCACCCGTGGCGCGCGTCATTGAATTGACCAGTTACGCGGAAGTGGTGCTCGCAAGCCCGACCGCGGACGCGGCGCATCCCGCTTATAGCAATCTTTTCGTCCAAACGGAGTTCGCGCGAGAAACTTCCGCCATTCTCTGCACCCGTCGTGCTCGTTCCCTGGAAGAAAAACCACCATGGCTGCTGCATCTGATGGCAGGTCAAGAAGGCGAACAGGGCGATATCTCTTGCGAAACGGACCGAGCCACATTTATCGGCCGCGGCAGGACTTTGGCCAACCCTGCTGCGATGCAGGATATTTCTCCCTTGTCCAACAGCGTTGGTTCTGTTCTCGATCCGATCATTTCATTGCGGCGCACGGTCTCTTTGCCGCCCTTTGCAACCGCCGTCATGAACTTGATTCTGGGTGCGACCGAAAGCCGGGAAGCCGCGCTGGCGCTTGTGGAAAAATATCAAGACTCCCGCATGACGGACCGCGCGTTCGATCTGGCGTGGACTCACAGCCAGGTGACCTTGCACCATCTCAATGCCACCGAGAAGGAAGCTCAACTTTACGGCAGTCTGGCCGGTGCGCTGATTTATGCCGACCCCGCCCGTCGGGCCAGACCCGGCGTGCTGCTTAAAAACCGGCGAGGACAAAACGGTCTCTGGAGCTACGGCATTTCGGGCGACGCACCGATCGTCCTGCTGCACATCAGCGACACGAAACGGATCGAAATCGTGCGGCAGTTGATCCAGGCGCACTCCTATTGGCGCATGAAGGGTTTGGCCGTCGATCTCGTCATCCTGAACGAGGACAGTTCGGTCTACCGCCAGACTTTGCAGGATCAGATCACACGTCTGATTTCATCCGGAAGTGAAACGCAAATAATGGACAAGCCGGGCGGCATCTTTGTTCGGCGGCTCGAACAAATTCCAGACGAAGATCGCTTGCTGCTGCAATCCGCGGCACGCATTGTGCTGAACGACGAGAAGGGAACGCTGAAGGAGCAATTGGAACATCGAAGTGTTTTAGAGCCTTCGATCCCAGCCCTGACGCCCACTCGTTCGGGCGCCGTCCATGTGCCCGCACCGCTGGCTCAACGTGAGTTGATTTTCGCGAACGGCTTTGGCGGCTTCACCCGAGACGGTCGCGAATATGTGATCACCCTTCAGGATGGCCAGATGACACCGGCGCCGTGGATCAATGTGCTGGCCAATCCCGATTTCGGGACGGCGATTTCCGAGAGCGGCGCTGCTTACACCTGGGCTGAGAACGCCCGTGAATTTCGACTGACGCCCTGGAGCAACGATCCTGTCCAGGACACCACAGGGGAGGCTCTTTATATTCGCGACGACGAGACCGGACAGTTCTGGTCGCCCACCCCGTTGCCCGCGCGCGGCGCGGCGCCCTACGTCATTCGCCATGGCTTTGGCTACACCGTGTTCGAGCATACCGAACACGGCATCGCCTCCGAACTCTGGGTCTATGTGGCGATAGATGCACCGGTGAAATTCACAGTTTTAAAATTACGCAACACCTCGGGGCGTCCACGCCGCGTATCCGTTACGAGCTACTGGGAATGGGTATTGGGCGAGTTGAGACACAAGAGCCTGCTCCACGTGCAAACAGAAGTGGATCTCAAGACCGGCGCGTTGCTGGCGCGCAATTATTACAACACCGAATTCTCCGATCGCATTGCGTTCATCGATGTCAACGGTGGGACGCGCACTGTCACGGGCGACAGAAAGGAATTCTTAGGCAGGAACGGCAACTTTGCAGAACCGGCGGCGTTAAAACACGCGCGTCTGTCCGGCAAAGTCGGTGCAGGGCTGGATCCTTGCGGCGCGGTGCAAGTGGCCTTCGATTTACCGGATGCGCAGGAGCGGGAAACAATTTTTCGCCACGGTGTCGGTCGCGGCCTGGCCGACGTGCAGAACCTGATCCAGCGTTTTCGTCCTGTGGACACCCACCAAATGGCTCTCGAGCGGGTCCGGTCCTATTGGAATCGGGCTCTCGGCGCCGTGATTGTCGACACCCCCGATCCCGCCGTGAATGTGATGGCTAACGGCTGGCTCTTATATCAGACCTTGAGCTGCCGATTCTGGGGCCGCACGGGGTTTTATCAGTCCGGCGGTGCCTACGGATTCCGTGATCAGTTGCAGGACGTGATGGCCCTGGTGCATACCGAGCCGACCCTCATCCGCGCGCATCTGCTCCGCGCCGCAGCGCATCAATTCCGCGAAGGCGACGTACAACATTGGTGGCATCCACCGACCGGGCGCGGCGTACGCACACATTTCTCCGATGACTACCTGTGGCTGCCTTACGCCACCTGCCGCTACGCAGCGTGTGTCGCCGATCTCAGCGTGCTCGACGAAAAGATTCATTTCCTCGAAGGCCGGGCTGTCAAGCCGGAGGAGGAGGCTTACTATGATTTGCCGAATCGCTCCGACGAGTCGGCCACGCTTTACCAACATTGCGTGCGCGCTATCGAGCGAGGCATGAACTTTGGCGAACACGGTCTGCCGCTCATTGGTTGTGGGGACTGGAATGACGGCATGAATCGGGTGGGGAATCAGGGACGCGGTGAAAGCGTCTGGCTGGCATTCTTTTTTTACGACGTGCTCATCCAGTTTGCTCAATTGGCGCGAGCGTACCATGACCCCGATTTTGCCGAACGCTGCCTCGACCAGGCGCGGCAACTGCAAAAGAACATTGAGCAACACGCTTGGGACGGCCAATGGTATCGCCGCGCCTACTTCGACAACGGCGAACCGCTCGGCTCCCAGACCAATGAGGAATGTCAGATCGATTGCCTGCCGCAAACCTGGTCGGTGATCAGCGGCGCCGGCGAGCCGCAGCGCTCCAGTCAGGCGATGCAATCCGTGGATCAGCGCCTGGTCCGCCGCGAGGCCGGACTGATACAATTGTTTGATCCGCCCTTCGACACATCTGCGCTCGAACCCGGTTACATCAAAGGTTACATTCCCGGCGTGTGCGAGAACGGCGGCCAATATACTCACGGCGCGATTTGGACCGCCATGGCCTTTGCGCTTATGGGAGAGCGCGAACGCGCATGGGAACTCTTCGCCATGCTCAACCCGATCCGTCACGGCGGGACTCCGGAGAAAATCGCCACGTACAAAGTGGAGCCTTATGTCGTCGCCGCGGATGTCTATGCAGTGGCGCCGCATACGGGCCGGGGTGGATGGACTTGGTATACGGGTTCGGCCGCCTGGATGTATCGACTGCTCATCGAAACCTTGCTGGGCGTGAACCTGGAGGGCGATCAATTGCGTCTTGCCCCCCTCCTTCCAAAAACGTGGACGACCTACACAATCCACTACCGCTACCGGCAAACGGTTTATCACATCACGATCACCCGACTCGCCGCGGATTCGGCCAAGACGAGCATGCTCTCTATCGACGGACAAGAAACATCCGGAGAGACAATTCCCCTCCGCGACGATCGCCGTGAGCATGCCGTACTAATGAAAGTCCGTTGACGGATCGATCAACACCGGGGCACAAGGGGTGTGCGGGACGGCAGAGGCAACGATGGGGTTCACGCCCAGAGAACGTCATAGTCTGTAGAGATTCTGCGGCCGAACGCAACCTGGGTGGTAATATCGGCAGGTAGGGTAACACCCCATAGATGGGTGTAGCCCCACCACATATACTAATTTCAACGATAAACTCAGGAACACCCCTACGAAAAGGAGAATCGATGGTACAGGACATGAACGTGAAAGATAGAGAGAATACAAATATAGAGAAGAGCCGGAGTAAGAGCGTCCCCAGGAAGGACGACTCTGTTGTGGCGGTCCTCAACACGCACATTGAGGCGGAGGGGGCCGTGAAGGAACTTCAGAAGGCGGGATTCGACATGAAGAAGCTGTCGATTGTGGGCAGGGACTATCATGCCGAAGAGCATGTGGTGGGTTACTACAACACCGGTGACCGGGTGAGATACTGGGGCAAACTGGGTGCTTTCTGGGGCGGCTTCTGGGGATTGCTGTTTGGCTCGGCATTCTTCGTTGTACCGGGCATTGGCCCGATTGTGGTTGGCGGTCCCCTCGTCGTGTGGATCATTGGCGCGCTGCAAGGGGCTGTGATCGTGGGTGGGCTCAGTGCCGTAGGCGCTGCGCTCTACAGTCTGGGTATTCCGAAAGACAGTATTCTCAAATACGAGCGTTCCCTGAAGTCAAATAAGTTCCTTGTCGTTGCTCACGGGACGACAGGAGAGATAGACCTGGCGCGAGACATTTTGCGGGGCGCCGGAAGCGTCGAGACCGATGTGCATCGCGGTGGAGACCAGTAGGCTGCCACAGTCATGCGGCTGACACGGGGGACTTCCCCGGTTTCGCCGCAGGGAGTACGGCATCGAGCATATCCTATTATGGGAAAAACGCGGATGAATATACTTCTGATTTACCCTGAGTTCCCGGATACGTTTTGGAGCTTCAAGCATGCGCTGGAGTTTGTGGGCAAGCGGGCGGCGCTGCCGCCGTTGGGGCTGCTTACGGTGGCGTCGATGCTGCCGCAGGAATGGCCTAAACGGCTCGTGGACACCAATGTACAGAGTCTGACGAAAAAGGACCTGGCTTGGGCTGACTGTGCGTTCATTAGCGCCATGGCCGTTCAGCGTGAGTCGGCGCATCAAGTCATTATCCGGTGTCGGGACGCAGGTGTGCGGATTGTGGCTGGTGGTCCACTGTTTCAGACCCACCACGAGAAATTCGAAGCCGTAGACCATTTTGTATTAAACGAAGCTGAATTAACGCTTCCGGCGTTTCTCAATGATCTGGAGCAAGGCAACCCGGACCGTATCTATTCCTCCACCCAATATGCGGATTTGCGGGAAACGCCGGGGCCCCTGTGGGACTTGCTTGACCTCAGGCGATACGCCAGCATGAGTATCCAATTCTCCCGCGGCTGCCCCTTCAGCTGTGATTTCTGCAACGTTACGGCGCTGCTCGGCCATCGTGTGCGAACCAAGACTTCTGAGCAGGTCATCGCCGAGCTTGATAGCCTGTATGCCCGCGGCTGGCGCGAAGAGATTTTCTTTGTGGACGACAATTTCATTGGAAACAAGCCGTTTTTGAAGAGCGACGTGCTGCCGGCCCTCATAAAATGGCGCAAGGGCAAGACCGGAATTCGCTTCTTGACCGAAGCATCCATCAATCTGGCCGATGACCAACCTTTGATGGATTTGATGGTGAAGGCCGGATTCGACAAGGTCTTTATCGGTATCGAGACCCCGGACGAAGAGTGCCTGGCCGAGTGCAGCAAAATCCAAAACAGGAACCGAAACCTTGTAGAAGACGTGAATCGTATCCAGCGAGCCGGGCTTCAGGTCCAGGGCGGCTTCATCGTCGGTTTCGATCACGATCGGCCCTCCATCTTCCAGGCGCAGATTGACTTCATTCAGAAGAGCGGCATTGTGACCGCTATGGTCGGTCTCTTACAGGCCCCTCCGGGCACACGGCTTTATGAGCGCATGAAGGAAGAGGGACGTCTTCGCGGGGACTCGTCGGGAGACAACGTGGATGGCACGACGAACATCATCCCGGTGATGAGCCTTGAATCTTTGCGGGAAGGCTACAAAGCCATTCTGCAGCATATCTACTCCCCGAAGCACTACTACCAGCGCGTCAGGACACTTCTCCGCGAATACAGGCCGCCACAAACACGGGGACGACTCCGGTTCTCCGATGTCCTGACGCTCCTGCGGTCGTTCTATCGGCTGGGTCTCGTGGGCCCGGAACGGTTTCACTACTGGAAGCTGCTGCTCTGGACTCAGTTACGGCGCCCCCGGCTTGTCCCGGAGGCCATTATCCTGGCCATATATGGCTACCATTTTCGGAAGGTCTGTGAACGGCACGTCCTGTGACGGGCAAAGTATCGCGAGGAGTTAACGCAAAAACGTGATGGGAACAAATGAAACGTCAACCCGTCCTCGGAATAAGAAACTGTATTGAGTTGAAAAAAAATGAATACGCGGGTTGGGCTGTTTGCGGTGAACGCTCAACCCAAAGAATGAAAGGACACTGTCATGCTTTACACGTTAGCTGTGGTTCTGATTGTATTATGGCTTTTGGGACTGGTTTCTTCCTACACGATGGGCGGCTTCATCCATGTTCTTCTGGTCATCGCCATCGTGGTAGTCTTATTCAACGTTATCAGTGGACGAAGGCACATGTGACCCTATCGCGGTCGGACACAAGCATTC
>JAWLHD010000076.1:0-11950 GCA_041690555.1 Anaerohalosphaeraceae bacterium | reverse complement strand
ACATACGAGCGGGTTGGGGACGTCAGCGACGTGACTTTTGTTACAGGGGCGGTTGTCATGGAGGAGAGCAACGAGCTGTATTTGTACTACGGCGCGGCCGACGACAAGGTGGCGGTAGCCATCGCGGATATGGACCGTATCCGCGAGTACATCATGGCGTGTCCTGAGGTAGGCGGCTGAGGCCGTCCAATACTAATACAGATCGCCTGCGGGGCTTGAGCCGGGGCTGACGGTCTGGATGTTCAGGGCGCGTTCGATGCGTGCAATTCTGACGGCGAGGTTATCCAATTTGCGGTCGACGTTGACGAGGGTTCTGGCAGACTGTGAGACGTCGCCGCTGACGGCATTGAGGTTGCTCTGGACGAGGGACATGTAGTTGTCCATGAGTCGCTCATAGGCGTCGAGGACCATTACGGTGTTGCTGGTGTTCTGGTAGGACAACGGGACGTCGGGCCGCAATTCGTAGGTTCTGTTGGCTGCGCCACTGAAGGAGCCGAGCCAGGCGGCAACGGTGCAGGCGACCAGCAGGAAGGCGGCGTTTCTGATTTTCGATTTTTTCTTTTCCATGCGCAATCCTTCCACACGAGCCAGGGGAGCGATTTGTCTGTTCCGATCCTGTGATGTATCGGCGCGCGGCGGAAAATCGCTGCAATAAAGGAGCGCGGGCAGCACGGGCAGCAATGCCCAAACGGTTCTGCTCTTTAAGATCACTGCTGGGGCGGGCTTTGGGAGCTGAGCTGGCGGAGCATGCGCCAGCCCTGAAACAATCGGGCGAGCGGTTGAAAACTCGATGGTTTTGTGGTACAAAGCGTCGGCAGGCGGTTGGCTGGAGCACAGGAAGGGCAGGTCCGGTAAAATGGGCGTTCAATTTATTTTAGGCAGGAGCGGGACGGGCAAGACGGCGGCGTGTCTGCGGGCTATTGCGGATTCCCTGGCGTCGGACGCGGCAGGCGCCGAGGCGCTGGTGCTTCTGGTTCCGGAGCAGGCAACGTGGCAGGCGGAGCGGGCGATTCTCTCGGACGGACGGATTGCGGGGTACAGCCGCTTGCGGGTCGTTTCGTTTAATCGTTTGATGTTTCACCTGTCGGGTCCGGGTGCGGGCATTGCAGGGTCGGAGATATCGCGGGCCGGTCGACAGATGGCGGTTCACAAGGTGCTGCGGGAGTGTGCGGGGAGGCTGGCGGCATTGGGGCCAAGCGCAAATGCGCAGGGGCTGGCGGCGGAGCTGACCAGGACGATCATAGAATTGCAGGAGTATGAGCAGCATCCGGAGGAGCTGGAGCGGCTGGCGGATGAATTGCGGCGTTTGCAGCCGAGGCACCCTTCGGCGGGCAAGTTTGCGGATATTGCGCTGGTCTACCGGGGGTACCTGGATTTTCTAAAAGAGCGGGCGGGCGTGTTCGTTAATCCTGATGCGCGGCTGACGGCGGTTCGGCAGAACGTTGCCGCGGCGGGTTGGCTCAAGGGCATGCGGCTCTGGGTTGACGGTTTTTCGAGCTTCACGGTTCAGCAGCGGGAGCTTCTGGTTGAGCTGCTGAAGGCGGCGGGTGAATCGGCTATTGCGTTTTGTCTTGATCCGGAGGCGTTCGACTGGCGGAATCCGGATCGGGATGCGATCGACGCGGCGGATCTTTTCAACACCACTCGGCGGACTTATGCGGATTTGTTCGAGGCGGTGAGGCGGTGCAAGCTGCCTCTGCGGGATGCGTTGATACTCAAGAAGCCTCTTCGGTTTGGGGAGGCGCCGGCGCTGGCACACATAGAGAGGAATATCTTCGGCGGGGGCACAGATGCGAAGGCGGCGGCGGGCGATGCGGTGCGGCTTGCGGCTGCGCCGAGCATACGGGCGGAGGCGGACTGGATTGCTCGCGAGATTCAGCGGCTGGTTCGGCGCGAGGACCTGCGGTTTCGCGATATTGCCGTGGTGGTCTCGGATATCGGGTCATACCAGCCCTATATCGAGGGGGCATTCGGCGAGTACGGGATACCGTTTTTCGTCGACCGGCCGAGGCCTTTTGCGGATCATCCGCTTGTGGAGTTGATCAGGTCCGGGCTGCAGGCGGTACTCGGAGGGTTTGCGGCGGCGGACGTGTTCGGTTTTTTGAAGACGGGTCTGGCGGGCGTCGGCGGTGACGAGATCGACCTGCTTGAGAACTACTGTCTGGCATGGGGCGTCGGCGGCGAGGACTGGGCGGCCGAGGAGGCGTGGGACTTTGCGCCGGCGAACGACAGGCAGTTCGACGCGGGTGAGATAGATCGGATTCGTCGGGCGGCTGCGGCGCCGCTAATGCGGCTCAAGAGTGCGCTTGCGTCGGGTCCGGATGGTGGAGGGATTTCGGCGGAGCAGTTCACGCGGGCGGTGTGGGAGTGTCTGGAGGGGCTTGGCGTGCGGGATCAGATCGCGGCGTGGTGTGTGAACGACCCGGACGACGGGCAGGGTCATCGGCAGTTGTACGAGAAGCTGGTGGGGCTTTTTGACGAGCTTTGCGCGGTGTTCGCGGATGATCGCATGGGTGCGGCGGACTTTGCGGCGGTTTTCGGGGAGGCTGTCGGGGGGCTGACGCTTAAGCTGATACCGTCGCGTCTGGACCAGGTGCTGGTGGGTGCGATTGAGCGGAGCCGGCACCCTGACCTTTGTGCGGTGTTTCTGGCAGGGGCGACACAAAAGGCTTTTCCATCGCCGGTTTCGTTCGATGCGATATTGACGGAGGAGGAGCGGCAGATCGCCGAATCGCGGGAGGTAGAGCTTGGCGATCCGTTAGGGCGGCAGCTTGCATCGCGTCAGTATCTTGCTTATATCGCGTTTACGAGGCCGAGCCGTCGGCTGTATGTAACATACCCGACGATGGATACGGAGGGTCGGCCGACGCCGCGTTCGAGCTTCGTGGACCAACTGGCGGGGCTGTTTTGCGACGCGGCGCCGATGAGTTGTCTGGACCGAGGGTGCGACGCCGATGAGGTGTACAGCAGGGCTCAGTTGAAGGGTCTGCTCTGCGAAGGACTTGGGCGGGACAGCCGGATGGGGGAGAATGGGCGGGATGTTCTGGTGCAATTGTACGGGGGGATGTGCGGACACGGCGACGCGGCTCTGGCGGAGGCGGCGGACGTTGTGCGGTCAGCACTTTCTTATGACAACGTCGCGGCGCTGGACGCGTCGGTTTGCCGGCGAGTTTTCGGCAGGACGATGGACAGCTCGGTTACGCGGTTAGGCGCGTTTGCGGCATGTCCGTTTCGTCATTTCGCCAGGTATATGCTGGACGTCGACAGGCGCAAGCTGTTTCGGTTCGAGCCGGTGGACCTTGGGGCGTTTTATCATCGTGTGCTGGACAGTCTTTTCCGGTCGCTCGATGCGGCGGGCAAGGACATGGCGACGGTGGAGGAGGGCGAACTGATCGAGCTTTGCCGAGCGGAGATCGCCGAGGTTTGGCGGACGGATGCTTTTCTGGCGAACTTTCGAATGAGGGGCGCGCACAATGCGTTTGTGCTGGATTGCGCGGCTCATACGGTTGAGGAGTGCGTTGGCGCTCTTGCGGAGATGTCGCGGGCGGGCAGTTTCCGGCAGAAGGCGTCGGAGCTGAAGTTCGGCGGGGGCGAGGATGGGTCGCATGCGTTTGAGTTTGCGCTGGGCGACGGCAGGTCGGTGCGTCTTCACGGGAGCATAGACAGGGTCGACGTTGCCGAGTGCGAGGGGATGCGGATCGGGCTGGTTTTCGATTACAAGCGGCGTGATCAATCGGTGTCGTGGCCGCGGCTTTATTACGGTTTGGACATGCAGCTTGCGGTGTACATGTTGGCCCTGGAGGGGGCGATTGCGGGGGGTCGCGGAATCGACGCGGCGGCGGGGGCGTTCTTTGTGCCGATTGAGGCGCCGCCGCCGTCGGAGAGCGCCAGCGGAATCGACAAGCAGACAGGCAGGTTCAGGCACAAGTCGAAGGGGATTCTGGACGGGCGGTTCGCGGGGCTGCTGGTCACCGGTGCGGAGCGGGGGTGGAACCGGTACTATAATTTCGGGGTGGACAAGGACGGGGCGCCTTACAATTACTTCAATATCAGTGCGGCACTGAGGAGCGAGCAGTTTGCGGCGGTTCTGTCGGCTGCGAGGGCGAAGATCGTTGAGCTTGCAGGACGGATATTGTCGGGGGATATCGCGATTCGACCTTATCGGATGGCGAAGGTTTCCCCGTGCGGCCATTGCGACTATGCTGCGCTGTGCCGATTCGACTGGCAGATCAACGATTACAACTCGCTTGAGCCGTTGGACAAGACCGCGGTGCTGGAGCGGCTGGGGGGTACGGCATGACGGAGGCCCGTTTGAATTGGACGGCTGAGCAGAGGCTTGCGATCGAGGCGTCGGGTCGTGACGTTCTGGTTACGGCCTCGGCGGGTACGGGCAAGACGGCGGTGCTGACGCAGCGGTGTGTGCGGATACTGACGGATGCGTCGGGGGGGACGGACGTCAGCGGCATATTGGTGATGACGTTTACTGATGCGGCGGCGGAGGAGATGCGCTGCCGGATCGCGGCGGAGCTTCGTCGGCGATATGCGGCTACGCGGGATGCTCGTCTCAAGCACCAGTTGCTCATGATCGACGCGGCAGACATCAGCACGATTCACGCGTTTTGCAAGCGGTTGATCACGGAGCACTTCTATCTGATCGGCATTGATCCTGCGTTTCGGATACTGGAACCGGACGAGCAGTTCCTGCTGAGGTCGGACGTCTTGCAGCAGGTGGTGGAGGATGCGTGGACGGATACTTCGCTGGCGCAGGGGCTTGCTGCGCTGTTGAACTGGCGGAACCTTGGCGGGGGGAACATGGGTTTCCTTAAAAACGTTATGGCGGTGAGCGGTTTTCTGGACAGCCTGCCCTCGCGGACGACTTTTTATGAGCGTGCTCGTGCGCTTGCTGAGGTTGTGTCGGGGTTGTCGGAGGAGCTTGCCGGCGAGCAGCGCAAGGTGATGGCGAGGAAGCTGGAGGAGTGCCGGTCGCAGTTGCGGTATGCGCAGCTTCTGGACCGGAAGCTGGCGGGCGGGCACTGGTGCGATCAGATAGAGAGTGCGTTTCTCGGGCCGGTGGAGTTGTGCATCGGCCTGCTGCGGGAGGGGAAGTTCGCGGCTTGCGCGGAGATAGTGCTGAACCACCAGAAGCCGAAGTTCATCACCAGGCCGCGTGAACTGGCGGCGGAGACGGCGGACCTGATCAAGGCGCCGGCCAAGAGGGCGATGGACACGTTTGCGGGTCTTCGCGATCTGGCGGTGGTTAACCCCGACTATTGCGAGATGGTGGGTGCGGCGTCTTCTTTGCAGACGAAGGTGATGGTGGAGCTGGTGCAGCGGTTCGACCGGCGTTATGCGGAGGCGAAGCGGCGGGCGAACTGCCTTGATTTTGCGGACCTGGAGCACTTGGCGCTGCGGCTGCTGGATGAGAACGCTGACGTGACGGCCAAACTGCGGCGGCGCTTCAGGCATATCTTCGTGGACGAATATCAGGACATCAATGCGCTTCAGCAGGCGATTATCGACCGTATTTCGTCGGGGGACAATGTCTTTGCGGTTGGGGATATCAAGCAGAGCATTTACGGCTTTCGACAGAGCAGGCCGGAGATATTTCTGGAGCGGCTGGCTCGTGCGTCGGACGCGCCCGTGTCGGACGGACAGGCCTTGCGCGTGGATCTGGGGCATAACTTTCGGTCTCGCAGGGGTATTCTCGAATTTGCCAATGCGCTGTTCGGGCGGATAATGAAATCGTCGGTGGCGGCGATTGATTACGACAAGCGGGCGGCGCTGACGTGCGGGCTTGAGTATCGTGATGCGGCGTCTGGGCAAAGCGCTGTGGAGATGGTTATCCTGGACGAGGACGCGGACAGCGATGCTTCGGCGGAGAGTATTGAACATGTGATCAGTGCAGCTCAGCGGCAGGCTGCGTTTATTGCGTCGCGGATACAGCGGATGGTGGGGGCGAACGGGGGGAGTGCGGAATTCGAGGTATACGATCGGGCGGCGGATGCGTATCGGCCGGTGCAGTACGGGGATATTGTGATTCTGATGCGGGGGCTTGCGCATACGGCTAAGGAGTACGTTGAGATACTGCGCCTGGGCGGCGTGCCGGTGAACAGCCAGAGCTGCGCCGGCTATTTTGCTGCGACGGAGATCAGCGACTGCCTGTGCCTGCTTAAGGTGCTGGATAATCCACAGCAGGATATTGAGTTTGCGGCGGTGCTGAGGAGTCCGTTCTTTGGTGTTGGGGAAAGCGAGCTTGCGGAGGTTTGTGCGCATGCGGGGCGCGGGGGGCGAGACATTAGTTTCTGCGGGCGCGTGCGGAAGTACGTGGAGGACGGTGCGGACGAGGCGCTTGGGCGAAGGCTTGGCGGAGTGTTGGAGCAGCTTGACCGGTGGAGGGCCGTGGCGGCGCGGCAGGGACTGGCGGAGCTGCTGCGGGCGGTTTATGCCGAGACGGACTATGCGGCGTTTGTGTCGGCTCTGCCGAACGGCAGGCAGCGGAAGGCAAACCTTTACAAGCTGCACGACCGGGCGATTCAGTTCGCAGGCTTTGCGGCGAGCCGCAGGACGAGCCTGTCGCGATTTGTGGAGTACATCGAGAAACTCCTGGATCGGGGCGAGGACTGGGCGCCGGCTGCGCCGGAGACATCGGCTGAGAACGCGGTTCGTCTGATGAGCATTCACAAGAGCAAGGGGCTGGAGTTTCCTGTGGTGTTTCTGGCTGAGACGAACCGGCGGTTTAATCTTTCGGATATGAGCGGCGATTGTCTTGCGGAAGATCGCGAGACGATCGGACTGCGGATTATCGAGCCGCACTTGAGAGTGAAGCTGGACAGCATTGCTCATCAGGTGATCTGCGACAAGAAGATGAGCATGAACCTTGCGGAGGAGATGCGGCTTTTGTACGTGGCGGTTACGCGTGCGCGCGAGCGGCTGATTATCACGGCGTCGAGGACGGCAAGTCAATGCAGGGGGATTCTGACGCATTGCGCGGTGATGGACGGCGAGGCGCCTGCCGACTGGCAGATCAGGTCTGCGCGATGTCATTTCGACTGGCTGCTGTATGCATTCGGGGGGCATCGGCGCCTGCTGCGACTGTTCGATATGGAGGGCGGCGACGGTGAGATGGACAGCGATCTGTACACTGCGGAGGCAATCGATCGCGGACGGCTCGACAGGCTTTCGGCGGCAATCATGGCCAAGAGGGAGAACGTTTTCAAGGGCTCGCCGGCGAGTGTTCATGGGGGTTCAACCGCGAAGACGGCGGAACTTCTGGAGCGCGTCGCAGCGTCGGTGGACTGGAAATACCCGTGGCAAGACGTCACAGGGATTGCGGCGAAGCAGTCGGTGAGCGAGTTGACACATCGGGACGACGAATTCGCCGCGATGGATCTGACGGCGGCCTTCGGGCGGCTGCCGGCGGCGTTGTCTTGCGGGCGCAGCGGTCGCAAAACTGGCCCGGACGCCCGGACGCGCGGCACGGCGGCACACATGATCCTTGAGCACCTGGACTTGTCGGCGGCGATTACCGCCGAATCGATAAGGCAGGCGGCGGCACGTCTGGCGGCGGCCGGCAAGATGCCGGCTGATGTCGCCGCGGCGGTGCAGCCGGAGCCGATTGAAGAATTCTTCGGCAGCGACCTGGGTCGGCTTGTGCTGGACAATGCGGGGAGCGTTCGGCGGGAGTGGCCGTTCACGATGGCTCTGGATGCCCGCAAGCTGGGGGCGGCCTGCATGGGGGAATCGGTGATCGTGCAGGGGATTATCGACGTGCTCATAGAGACATCCGCCGGTCCGGTGATAATTGACTTCAAGACGGACAGCATCGATGAGGCGGGTGTCGAGCGGCGGGCGGAACTGTATAAGACGCAGTTGCGTTATTACGCCCAGGCGACGCAAGCAGTGCTCGGGCGGCGGGCGGTTGCGGCGTGGCTGTATTTTCTGTCCTGCGGGCGGGCCGTGGAGATCGCCGCCGATTGACGATCAAAGCCTGCCGGGCGGGTTAGGATGCTCGATTTGCATCCGTTTGGGCTTGATACGGGCGGGTCCTTGTGTATAATCACAGGTCCGTGGTTTGGCGATACTCAGGTAAGTAAACAGTATTTCACGAAAGGTGTATTTAATGGCCAATGCAATTGTCAGCCAGTCCGGCGGTCCGACGGGAGTTATCAACGCGTCCCTGGTCGGAGTGATCGAAGAAGCCAGCAAACACAAGGAAATAGACCGGCTTTTCGGGGGCGTTCACGCCGTGGCGGGCATCGTCAAGGAGCAGTTCATAGATCTTAAGGCGTTGTCGGTTGGGACGCTTAACCGCGTGGCGGGCAGCCCGTCGTCGGCGCTGGGGTCCAGTCGTGACAAGCCCAACGATGAGTATTGCGGGCGGATACTGGAAGTGTTCAAGAAGCACGAAATCAGGTACTTCTATTATATCGGCGGCAACGACTCGGCAAATACGTGCTACATCATCAACAATATGGCGGAGAATCAGGGCTATCAGCTTCGCGCTTTTCACGTGCCCAAGACCGTGGACAACGATCTGCGGGTGACGGATCACTGCCCGGGCTACGGGACGGCCGCGAAGTTCGTAGCATGTGCGCTGATCGGGGACGACCTTGACAACCGGGCGCTTCCGGGCATAAAAATCGACGTGATCATGGGTCGTCACGCGGGGTTCCTGACGGGCGCCGCTGTACTCGGCAAGCAGCGAGAGGATGACGGTCCGCACCTTGTTTACATTCCGGAGCGGCCGTTTGAGATGGAGCAGTTTCTTGCCGACGTGGATCGGGTGTACAAGAAGCTTGGTCGCTGTGTGATCGCGGTGAGCGAGGGCGTCAGTCGGCCCGATGGGAAGACGTATGCCGAAGTCCTCGCCGAGAACGCCGAATGCGACGCACATGGCAACGTGCAGCTTTCGGGTACCGGGGCGCTGGCAGACTATCTTGCGGCGCAGGTCAAGAGCAACCTGGGCGTGAAGCGCGTCCGTGCGGACACGTTCGGCTACCTGCAGCGAAGCTTCGCGGGTTTTCAGTCGCCGGTCGATGCAGACGAGGCGCGACGGTGCGGGCGGCAGGCGGTCCTGTATTCGCTGAAGGAGGACAATGGTTCGGTGGCGATTAAGCGGCTGGGCAACGGTTCCAAATACGCCGTGGAACTGTTCCGGACGAATCTCAGCGAGGTGGCCGAGCATACCAAGAACGTGCCGGATGATTATATCAACACCGAGGGCAACGGCATGACCGAGGCCTTCATGGAATACGCCAAACCGCTTGTCGGGGAGCTGCCGCAGACCGAATACCTCGGCAATTATCCGAAGGTGTAAGCTTTGTCACGAGGGGCGGGCCGTGCGCCCGCCCTTCTGCTTAAGAGTGGGAGCGTATCCCACGATATAACGATGGGGCTGAGGCGGGTTTTGGCGGAGAATTGCCGCGGGCGATGCCGCGCGGCGGGAGCGTGGGAGATCAAATGATCAAGACGAAAATCGTCGCAACGGTCGGTCCCGCCTGCGACCAGGCCGAGATGATCGGCGCAATGATCGCCAAGGGCGTGAACGTTTTCCGGCTCAACTTTTCGCATGGGACATTGGATGAGCACGCGCGGTTTCTCGACACGTTGAAGACGGCGGGCGCGGGGCACTGGGAAACCATCGCCGTCATGGGGGACCTCTGCGGGCCGAAGATACGCACATCTCTCATTCGGCCGGAAGGATACCTCCTGAACGTCGATGACGAAATCACGATCACATCGGAGACCGGCGAGGGAACGCCGGCGCGATTCGGCACCAATTACCCGGACTTCGCCGCGGACGTCGCGGCGGGTCATCGCGTGTTCATCGACGACGGCGCAATCGCCTTGCGGGTCATCGAGAAACGGCCGAGCGAAATCGTATGCCGCGTGCTGGCCGGCGGGGCGCTCTACAGCCGCAAAGGCATAAACCTGCCGGACACCGAACTTTCGACGCCGTCGATTACCGAGCGGGACTGGGAGTGCGTCGACTGGGCGATCGAGCGAAAACTGGAGTTTCTGGCTTTGAGCTTTGTGCGGAGCGCCGACGAAATCCTCGAACTCAAGGATTATATCGCCCGGGCGGGGTCCGACATCAAGGTGGTTGCCAAGGTGGAGAAGCCGCAGGCCATCGACCATTTGGAAGCCATCGTGAGGGCTTCGGACGTCGTGCTCGTGGCGCGCGGCGACCTGGGGGTCGAGATGGACCTTGCCGAGGTTCCGCTCATCCAGAAGCGCATCGCCCGGCTGTGCCGCCGATTCGGCACGCCGGTGATCGTGGCGACGCAGATGCTTCAGAGTATGATGGAGTCTCCGTCGCCGACGCGTGCGGAGGTATCCGACGTGGCCAACGCCATCATGGACTTCACGGACGCGATAATGCTGTCGGGCGAGACGGCCATCGGCAAGCACCCGATCGCGTCGGTTAAGACAATGGGTCGGATCGCCCGCGTTACGGAGGCCTGGCTGGATGCGCAGAATGAACTCCGACCGAAGATCGAGACGAACGACGAACTTGCGGCGGCGGCGGCGATGGCCAGAATGATTGCACATCTGGTGGACGACATTGCGCCGCGACTTGTATCAGCGTGGTCACAGACGGGATCGGCGGCGAGACTGCTCAGTAAGGCGCGGATCGACGTGCCGATTCTGGCGCTCAGCACCAGCGATCGCGTATGCAAACAGATGTGCCTTCACTACGGCGTCGTTCCGCGGTGTTCGCCGGTTCCGGGCAGTTTCGACGAGTTCGCCGCGCTGGTCGAGCGGATCGCGCTGGATCGCCGGTGGGTTGAGCGAGGCGACAAGATCGTGCTTGTTGCGGGAAGTCCGCTGGGGCAGAGCGAAACCGCCAGCGCCGTCATAGTTCACACGGTCGGCGGGGCGTAATTTGCGAAAGGACGACATATGACCAAACCGGATTTCACCATACAGACGTTGGGCGAAGCCGTTATCCCGTCGCCCGTGACGCTATCGACGGTTATGGGTGACTACGTGGCCAACTACACCGAGGACGACGAGTGCATCCTGCACGCAATAGAGTTTTCGTCTTCGCAGACATCGCTGACATGCGAGAAGAATCAGCTCATCGAAAAAGCGGGTGCTCGGCCGAAGATATACTTCGATCCGGCCGGGACCCACGCGGGGATTGTGACGTGCGGCGGGCTGAGTCCGGGGCTGAACGACGTGATCCGCGCGATCGTTCTGTGCCTGGCTTATGATTACGGTGTCAGCCATATTACCGGATTTCGGTTCGGTTACCGCGGACTGCTTCCCGAACTCGGCCATGAACCGATCGCGCTTAGCCCGGACGTGGTAAAAGACGTCCACAAGTCAGGCGGTACGATTCTCGGCGCGTCCCGCGGCTACGGCGAGCGCACCGCGGACATGGTAGACACTCTGGCGGAGAAGAAGGTCAATATTCTTTTTGCGATTGGCGGCGACGGCACGCAGCGGGGAGCACTGGATCTCTGCCGACTCATAAAAGAGCGAGGCCTTGACATCGCGGTGATCGGCATTCCGAAGACGATCGACAACGACCTCAGTTATGTGCAGCAGTCCTTTGGCTTTCAGACGTCTGTTTCGAGGGCGGTCGACGCCATTCGCACCGCGCATACCGAAGCCTATGACGCCATCAATGGCATTGGACTCGTCAAGGTCATGGGGCGGCAATCCGGCTACATAGCCGCCGAAACGGCGCTTGCGGCCAGTGACGTCAATTTTGTGCTCGTGCCCGAGGTGCCGTTCGAACTGGACGGCGAGAACGGGTTTCTTTCGCATCTGGAGAAGAGGCTTGCGCGAAGGCATCATGCGGTGGTTCTCGTGGCAGAGGGTGCGGGGCAGGACCTGCTCGACAGGACCAACAAAACGGATGCTTCGGGCAATCTTGTCCTGTCCGATATAGGGCTTTTTTTGAAGCTGCGGATAGGCGAGTATTTCAAGAAGAGAGGCATGG
>JAWLHD010000075.1:0-11987 GCA_041690555.1 Anaerohalosphaeraceae bacterium | reverse complement strand
ACGCACATCTTCATGAACTCTCCGACCGCCAGAATCGCCGAGCCCGGAGGATTGATAATGGCCGTGAATTCTTCGATGCCATATGTGCCCAGGCTGCTGATGGTGAAGGTGCTGTCGGCGTAGTCGGCGCGGGTCAGAGCCCCCTTCCTGGTCTTGTTGACAAGTTCCTTCAGTTCCTTGTCGATTTGCAGGATGCCTTTTGAGCCGCAGTCCCTCACCACCGGCGCGATCAGCCCGTCCGGCTGCGAAACCGCCAGAGCGATATCGAGTGAGGCGTGCTGAACAATGCCGTCGTCGGTCCACGTTGCATTGATCATGGGATGACGCTTGAGGGTCTCTGCGACGAATTTTATAAGAAAGGCGTTGATTGAAACATGGCCTCCGGTGCGCTTGTTCAATCTCGCCCGCGCCGCCATGAAGTTTTCGACGTCCGCAGTAACCTTGAGATAGAAATGTGGAGCCGAAAACTTCGAGCCGCTCAGAGTGTCGGCAATCACCTTGCGCTTGGCAGTGATCTCGATGGTCTTGTCGGCAAGTTCACCCGCCTCGGGCGACAAGGCGCGACCTGATGTCTCTGCTTCGATAGCCTGCTCCACATCGCCGCGCGTAATCCTGCCGCCGGGTCCCGATCCGCTTATCCTGGTCAGATCGACCTTGTGTTTGTCGGCAAGCCGGCGCGCCAGCGGCGTCGCAAGGACCTTGCCTTCTGCCTGCGGCGCCTCGAAAGCCGGTTCGGTAATCGGCACAACCTTCTCCTGTCGCTTCGGCCTGGCTTCTTCGGGCTTTGGCTCTGGAGCTTTTTCCTGCGGAGCGGGCGCGCCGGCGGGTCCGGCTTCTTCTTTCACCGCGGGCTCTTTGGTCTCCGGCGGCTTATCGACTTTGGCCGGCTCCTTCGGTGCAGGTTCTTTGTCCTGAAGTTTTGCCTCTTTCTTCCCGGTTGCCGGCTCAACTGTCTGGCCCGGCTCGCCAATAACCGCGATCTCCTGGCCGACCGGCACACTGGCGCCCTCTTTGGCCAGTATTCTCAACAATACGCCGCCGGCGGGCGATTCATATTCCATGGTTGCCTTGTCGGTTTCCACCTCGCAAAGGACGTCACCCTGCTCTATCGCGTCACCTTCGTTCTTGACCCACTTAACGATGACACCCTCCTCCATCGTTGGCGACAGGGCTAACATTGGTATACTCTCAGCCATTGTTCTGTTCCTTAAAGATACATCACCTTTTCGACGGCGGCGAGAATCTTGTCGACGGAGGGCTGGGCGGCCAGTTCGAGCCGGTGATTGTAGGGCATGGGTATGTCTTCGCCGGCGACCAGTTCGACCTGGGCGTCCAGCCGGTCGAAGCAGCGGTGGGATACGAGCCATGCAACATAGGCGCCCACGCTGGCGACAGGCCATGATTCGTCGATTACAACGCATCGGGATGTCTTGGAAACCGAGGCAACGATAGCGGCCTCGTCAAGAGGGCGCAGGCTGCGAAGGTCTATAACCTCTGCATCGATACCATCCTGTGACAGCGCCTCGGCAGCCTCAAGGACCATGTGCACAACTTTGCCGAAAGTGATCAGGGTAACATCGCCGCCCGACCGCTTGACATCCGCCTTGCCTAACGGAATGAGGTACTCGTCGACGGGTACCTCGCCTTTGAGCCCGTACAGAAGCTCCGCCTCCATCATTACCACCGGGTTGTCGTCGCGAATCGCCGTCTTCAAAAGGCCCTTTGCGTCGTATGGCGTCGCGGCGCTTACGACCTTAAGGCCCGGCACATGCGTGTAGATCGCCGCAAGCGCCTGCGAGTGCTGGCTGCTGAGCCACTCGGCCGGTCCGTTCGGACCCCTGAAAACGATCGGCAGGCAGAACTGCCCGCCCGACATGTAGCGCATCTTCGCCGCATTGTTGATCACCTGGTCAAGCGCCTGGATGCTGAAGTTGAACGTCATCCATTCGACGATCGGCCTCAGGCCCGCCATCGCCGCACCGATCCCGATACCCGTAAAACCCTCTTCGCTGATCGGCGTGTCGATCACGCGGCGGTCGCCGTACTTGTCGTGAAGACCGCGGCTGACCTTGTATGCGCCGTTATAAAGTGCGACCTCCTCCCCGATCAGCAGCACGCGCTCATCGCGGGCCATCTCTTCGTCGATCGCCTGGTTCAGCGCATCACGATAGGCAATAACGGGCATACCGTTCCTCGATCATTTGAAAACGTCCTCGTACATCGTTTCGATTGCCGGCGCCTCGCTCGCCTCGGCAAAATCAACGGCCTCGGCGACCGCTTG
Source organism: Anaerohalosphaeraceae bacterium (assembly GCA_041690555.1). Taxonomy (GTDB): domain Bacteria; phylum Planctomycetota; class Phycisphaerae; order Sedimentisphaerales; family Anaerohalosphaeraceae; genus JACZKQ01. The sequence goes on along the minus strand of JAWLHD010000075.1, from coordinate 9,706 downwards.
CTTGCAGCGTTTGTCCATCTGCTCAAACTCATCCCCGCCAAGCATGTCATGGGCGGTCATCTTCTTTTTCAGAATCAAAATCGGGTCCTGCTCTTTCTGCTTGAGAATCTCTTCCTTCGTGCGGTAGGTGCCCGGGTCGCTCATCGAATGCCCCATGTAACGATAGGTCTGGAGTTCAAGCAGGCTTGGCTGCGACTCGGCTCGAACCGCCGCCACGGCTTCCTTGATGTTGTCATATACGGCCAACGCATCCATGCCGTCGACCTGCTTTCCAGGCATGTTGTAGGAAGACGCCGGGCTTGACAGATCGTGCACCGCGCTGACTCGCCTGTAATCGGTACCCATGCCGTACCAGTTGTTCTCACAGATGTATACTATCGGAAGCTTCCAGACTGCCGCTATATTCAGCGCCTCGTGGAAAGCCCCCTGATGCACCGCACCGTCGCCGAAGAAGCACAGCACCGCGCCTTTTTCGCCCATGTATTTCAGCTTGAGAGCTACGCCTGTCGCTAACGGGATATGCGCGCCGACTATGCCGTGTCCGCCATAGAAGTGACGCTCCGCGTCAAACAGGTGCATTGACCCGCCTTTGCCTCGGCTGCACCCCGTGATTTTCCCGAAAAGTTCAGCCATTACAACCTTAGGGTCCATGCCCACCGCCAGTGCATGACCATGATCCCGGTAGGCTGTCAGAACGTAGTCCCGCCGCAGATCGATCGCGGCAATCGCGCCCACTGCGATAGCTTCCTGCCCGATATAAAGATGGCAGAACCCGCCGATCTTCCTCAGGCCGTACATCTGTGCCGCCTTTTCCTCAAAGCGGCGGATCAGCAGCATAGTCTCCAAAAGATCCTTTAGAAACTCCGGTTCGTAAGCGGCTGTCTTTTCCTTTTTGCTCTCAGGCACTTCTCTTATTCCCGGAATACATTCAGAATCTGACGGTCTGGCGCGTGGCCTGCATCGGCTTGAACCAGCTCGCTTTTTCGATAACGGTCTCGATGATCACGAACTCTTCGGTGCGGATATTTGTTTTCCAGAACACCGTCAGCCTTGCCCCGGCAACATCCATCAACTCGGCCTTCAGCGCAGGATTGTCGACGATGCGGGCCGCGCCACTGAGGTTGACGATTTCTCTAAGGTCGCGGGTTTGTATCATCCACGAGGCGCGACCGGACGTGGTGATCTGGTCGATTTTGCCGGCATCGGGCGCCGAAAAAGCGAAAACCGCCCCTGGCCGCTGTTTTAGAACAATTGGCGTCATCCACCGCATGTGGACAAGCCCTTCCGAATCGGTCGTCGCAAGGATACCAGCCTTGGCATCCTCAATAAGGACCTCCAGCTTGTTCGTCAGTTCACTTGTCTCCACAACCGATCCTCCTTAAGCTGATGGTTCCGGCACCATGTCACATATGCGGGCATCAAGCCGCCCATTCCGTTAGCCCGATTGTCGTCCTGTATGCCGTTGTGTCAAGCCGCCGTCGGCAGTTTACACCACAAATAGGGTTTCCCCCGATGTGCCTTTGCGGCTTTGGCAGGAGTCGGGTCGCTCTACCCTGCGACTTCGATCCGCCTGCGGCCCTCCCATGTACCATGACTGTTGCAGTGCGCAAACGCTCGCAGGTTCCCATGGGCATGACTTAACGACATGCGAACCTTCATGAGCGGAGATGTCATTTTTGGCGTCAGGTCAAGCCTCGCGATGAAAGTGTCATCGGCATATAAATCTATGAAATCGATGTAATGGCTCGGCTCATTCGGGTGCGACATCTGCTCGCCAACGGCTATCATAACGTCAAACGGTTCATTTGCTATGATGCGCTCCGGAGCTGTTATAACGGGCAAATGCTCCCGTTCGAGGTCCGTCATATTCGTCAAGTCGCTGGCTCTGTTGACGCCGTAAAGCAGGTCCTCTTCACGTTTTACGCTGGTGTCCATGTTCTTTCCTCCGCAAGCCTCTAATCAGGTTGACGGGTCCCGCCCGCGCCGCAAGGCGGGACCCGCTATAGAGGCAGTTAACGGCCGGCGCCTTGCTATCTCTGGGGGCACGCCGGTTCTGAAATCTTTTCAAGAAGTTCCCATGCAAGCCGTTCGTCGCGACTCTTGACCGCGAAGTCCGCCAGGCTGACATAACCCACAAGTTCGTTGTCGTCGTTAAGGACCAGCAGACGGCGGATGTCCTTCTCTTCCATCAGTTCGGCTGCCTCGTGAATCTCATCGTTTTCATAGCAGTAGAACACCTGCGGCGTCATAATCTCTCGGACCGACGTCTGAGTTACATCCTTTCCCTGGGCAACCGCTCTGATTGTAATGTCGCGGTCGGTTACTATGCCAGCCAGTTCACCGCTCTCCCAGACAGGCAGCGATCCTATGTCAAGCTGCTTCATCTTCTGGGCGACCTCCACGAGTTTCGCCTGCCCGTCCACCGATTCGGCGCTGTAGGTCATGATTTCTTTTACATTCATGGCACTCTCCTTTTCAAAATCAGTTAGCTGTCCCCTGGATTGTCCCGGTTACGGGCATAATCAGATTGCCGCACCAGCGTACTGTGTGCTGTCAGGACTGCAATGTAACCGATCCTCGATCGGTGCGGTTGATGCCCCCTTCTTGTTGTTAACCCAGCCTCCACTACTGTGGCGCTATCGACACGAAAAACCGGCTTCTTGAATTGATTCCATATGTGCAGAAATGGCCGATTAGCCCTCGTTCGTTTCACAAACGAACTGCACGACGGCGGGTGCTATGATGGTACGGGACCTGCTGCAGGTCCACAGAACGAGGTTTGCTCAGAGCAGTGATATAAGACGCATGTAAAAAAGCCAACAACCTTTTCATTGCCTTAACGTGCTCGACCATTACTTAAGCACAGGTGACAATCCCTGTAACCGGAGGCATGCCCATTCTCCAGAGACTGAAACGAAAGGGCTTCGCCGGCGGCGATTGCGTCGTCGATGTGGCAGTGGGGTGCTTCGTTGTCGAGGTCGTGAATTGTTTTGGTGTTTTTGTTTGCGCAGTATCTGGCACCGTATAGAGGTGGGCCGAGACGTCTCATTTTTTTAACTCCTTTATTTGTTGGTACTTAGAAATCCGATTTCACAGGGGTCACGCTAATTGATTGGTCGAAATGTTCGTTGCTGTATTACTTTTGTGTGTGTTTTGTTTGTAAAAACTGCTATGGGGATGAACCCGCCGTTTATTGACGGGAACATCCCCAGCAGATCAACAGGCGATATTGTTTTGTTATAAGTCATTTCATTACAGCTATTTATATAAAGGGCGCACCCCTCCATGGAAGTCCGTTTCCCTTGCGCCCGGGTGGATCTTTGCTGATCATCGTGCATGAATAGGCGAATGAGAACGGCAAGTGTTGATGGTTTTTTTTCTGATTTTTTGAAAAAAGTTGCCGAGAGGGGCTGAAATTTTGCTTTTTTCACCGCGAACGCGGTTTTCGGGGGTCAATTTTATGCCTGGGGTTGGGTGTTTTTTCGCATTTTTGCGCGAAATTCAGAGGTAAAGAATGGTCCGGATAGAGTCGATGCTTATTTGTGCCGGGCCGGCAGACCGCAAGTTTTTTTTCAAAAATCGTCGGAATCCTTATCAACATCAGGCCGGCTCATTCGCCTTTTATGGGGGGGTGTGTTGCCGGTTTGTGTTGGCGGCTGCCTTTGTGCGTCGGACGGATGGTGAAGGGTGTAGTTCGGAGAATGGTGATGAAGAGGGTGTGTGTGTTGGTTGCGTTTGCGCACGCTGCATGTGTGCATGGGGCGGTTTGGGTAGACATCTACGAACGAGACGGCGTCAGGCCTTATGACGGTCGGCCACTGATGGTCGGCAGCGAGCTTTCGATAGTCGTTTCATCGGACAGCGGCGATTACTGGGGAGGGGGGCTATTTGTCGAAGGGGCCGATCGGGGAATTGCGCGGCTGTCGGCAAGGGGCTTTGACGGCAATACCTCGGACTGGAAGGACTCCCACATAGAGGCGTCAGGCGAAGGCGCTCGTGTTACGAGCTGGAAGAACCAGGAGAAGTGGGGATTCGACTTCTATACTTCGCACGACAGAGCGCTGCCTGGGAAATGGTTCGTCATCGACTACCATGCGACGGGCACGGGCGATCCGAATATCCGGCTGTATGACTACGGGCAGAGCTTCGATGCGCCTGAACAGGTGATCAATTTTTCGCATGTGTCGTCGCGCGACTTCAACAATGACGGGGTAGTCAACATTGCTGACTGGACGGTGCTTGCATCGTACTGGCTGGCGGAGGACTGCAATGAGCCAAACGGCTGCGGCCGGGCGGATATCAATTCGGACGGCTCGATAGACGTTGAGGATCTTGCGCTGTTTGCGGATTACTGGCTTTGGGGCGTTCCGGTATATATTCCGGCTGATCCGGACGTTACATTCAGGATCGTGAACTCCGACGGGCACAACGAGATTACACTTGGCGTTGGCGACAGCATTACGCTGTACATCGATATGGAGACCCGGGATGGGGCTACAGTAAATGTTTTCGCTGTCGAAGCGGCCATGTCAGATGTGACCAACGGCAGTATCGACAACAGGCCTTATGATCCAAACGACCCGCCGGGGCCGGGCACGGCGCGGATCCTTGCGGCGCCACGGGACTCATTCTTCGACATGTGGGGTCCGGGTGAATTTCAGACTGAAGGCATAAAGATGAGCGGGGTGAGCATCAGCTCACCGATGGGCGACGGTCACCTTGCGAGCTTCGTCTATACAAGTCTGAGCGCGGGCGAGGTCAAACTGACCCTGCGAGATGTTTTGGCCGCTTATGGCGTTCGCCTGGAGGCGATCACCATACACCAGACGGTGCCGACGGCAATGACTTTCACGGCATCGTCGGGCGAAGAGATGCTTGTGGACGAGGGCACGGAGGGGACCTTGTCTGCTTACGACGTTGAAGAGATTGTGAGCCGGCTGGAAACTATCTGGGAGGAGGATGGCGAGATGCAGAAGCTTGTGAGCGAGGCAGAGTGGAGCAACTTCATAGAGAATGTGAAACAGTCGGATGTTCTGGCGCAGTAGCGAGCGGTTGAATCGGCGTTTTTGCGACGAGGCAGGGCGACTGAGTTAACGAAGCAGGAAATCTTATATGCACAGCAGCAAGACTTGCAGTGATACTTGCAGGGAGATCAGCATGAGACGACAATTGATATCAGCGGGGATATTGTTGGCGGTATTTTGCGGCAGCAGCGCAGGACAGAGGGCTTTGGATCGCGCAGAGATTCTGGAGATACTTCGGGGTCTGACGAATTCACCTCGCACCGGGTGGATATCTTCGGGCGAAATCGAGGCGCGGCATCTGGAGTACCGGACCGATACGAATCAGAGTATTGAATCCGATGTTACTGTTCGGTACGACGGGAACCGGTTCTACTGGCAGATCGACATTTCTTCGGACTCGCTGGAGCCGACAAACGGTCGGGGCGGGGCCAAGAGCGGAGTAGACACGAATCGCAACAGGCACCGCGTGTTCGCTTGGGACGGTAAGCGATACACGCTGTATTGCAGGTCGGGCGATTATGCGATGGTCAGCGAAGACACGGGTCGGGCCCCCGTGGTGGTGAACGGTCCTTTGACGGCGGGTCTTGTTCCGTGGGGATACGGGCGGTTTACTTATGAGCGTCTGTCGGGGTCGGAACTGTCGGCGGTAGAGACGCAGAGGGACGGTCGGCCAGTGATTGAGTTAGCGATCGAAATGGGTGAGTCGCTCAGGATGGAGTTCGTTCTGGACGCTGAAAAGGAATACGCGGTGCTTTCGAGCACGGCGCGCAACAAAGGTCGATCCATCGTGCTGAAGACTTACGACGGCTACCACCAGGCGGGCGTACGCTGGGCGCCGCAGACGGTTGAGATCGAGATCCACGACGACAGCCGGACGCCGGCGGAACTGGTATCCTACGATCACTGGCATTTGACGGCGATAAGGAGCGAGATATCGGCGTCGAGACCTTTTGACGTTGAGTTGGCATCGGGGACTCTGGTTGAGGAATACACCGGGCTTTCTGCGAGGCCGATGGCCTATTACAAGCGGCAAGGAGCGGATACGGAGGGGCTGCGGCAGCGGCGGATGGAGATGGTTGCGGCAGGGCAGGCTCAGGGGGCAGGCTGCGCGGCGGTGACGGCGCGATATGTTCTGTCTCGGGCAGGCAAAGAGATGACGCGACAGCAGACCGACCTGCTTGCCGGCGGGGGGGCCGGGGCGAGCCTTGGCGCGATCAAGGGTGTTCTGGAGGGGGCGGGGCTTTACTGCGGTGCGGTTCGGACGGACATAGAGGGCCTGCGGAAGGCGGGTGATTGTGATGTGATCCTGCATTTGCCGGGCAGGAGGCACTTCGTGGTGCTCGACCATATAGACGATAGTCACGTGTGGCTGATAGACCTGGACCACGACCGCTTCTATTTTCCGGTGGAGATCGGGGAGTTCGGACTGGACTGGACTGCGGGGACTGCGCTTCTTGTGCGGCGTGATCGGGCGGTTGAGATGGAAGGTTTGCAGGAGATTGGGGAGTCTCAGCTTAAGGGAATAGTTGGGGCGGACAGTTTCGGGACTTACTCGTGTTCGCAGCGCATACAGGAATCTGACGTTGTGCTGTGCAGCGAGGGTTTCGGCGGTGTGCCGTGCTTTGGGACGTACAGGATTTATGAAGAGCGTTTTGCGTGCGAGCTGAGCGCCGGGGGCGGCAGTTGCGGCGGCGGGGGGCTTGTGGGGTGCTATTACACGCACTGTATCGAAGATCCGTACTACCCCGGCGAATGCGCTGTTACGGGTGAATGGTTCACCGAGTACATTCACGCGTGCCGGTGGGTGATTAGCGAGAACTACCCGACTACCTCCCCCTAAGGGGCTGGCCCACTTTCCGAAATGCAGCATGTTCCAGTCGCCCTGTTCCGGGTTGCGGGTTTGGCATTCGCAGAAGGTGACGGCTTCTAATGTTCTGATGAGGTTTGCTTTTTATGACGTACATCCTGAATTTTTTGCTCGACACATGAATCGACCTTGTCGTATAATTGGGTAAAGAAGGTGGCGGGTTAGGTGCAGTTGTGTTGCTATTTGAGGAGATATGACAGGATGGATTCGCCAAAGAGGACATTACCAGGCTACGCTTCGCCTCCTGTCAACGAGGTTGTTCTGGGCGTTCAATTCGAAGCTCTCGGGGATTTTGCGGCAGTTCATCCCGGTCTTTTCTGGCAGACCATCAGGCGAAAATACCCGGTTTTTTCTGCGCAGGCACCATTGGCGAGTGTGGCAGAATCGTTCGATGGACAGCCGCAATCGGAAGTAACAATGCAGGCAGTGCTATCTCAGTCCCCGCCGCTGCCGCGCTGCTGGTTTCTCGATCGAGAGGGGAACAATCTTATCCAACTGCAGGCCGACAGGTTTCTGCATAATTGGAGGAAGATCACTGGCGCTGAAGATTATCCGCACTATGCAAACATTCTTCCCGATTTCAAGAATCAGTGGGGCAACTTCCGGGCATTTGCGGACGGAGAGGGGCTCGGCGAGATTAGGCTGAACCATTGGGAGGTTACCTATGTGAACCATGTTTTTCGTGGACAATGTTGGGAAGACTTTGGCGACATGCACAGATTGTTCCCCATGCTCCGCAACGATAGCTTGTCGGAAGGTTTCCGGAACCCGGAAAGGTTCAGTTTGTCCTTGAGATACTGCTACCCGGAGAAACTTGCACGCTTGCATGTCGATGTAACACCAGCCGTCAGGCGTTCTGATAATGCTTTGTTGATCAGGTTTACTCTTACAGCGAGAGGCAGACTCGAGTCGAATGCCGATAGTGAAGTTTACGAACGTTTCGATTTCGGTCACGAAGCAATAGTGCGAAGTTTCACGGACCTGACCAGCCACGAAGCTCACAAAGTATGGAAACGGGATATATGATGAATGCAGTAGACGCTTTACTGGATCGATGCGATAGCATGGCGGATTCTTGGATTCTGGCAACGGAGGCGACATTAAGTGAGGAAGTAGTGCCTTCAGAGAGGAACTATGCTATCCAGCGGGTTTCCGATACAACCATGGACAGTGTCTACACCGTAAGGGCCGCTTGCGATGTGGTCGGGGAGCGGCCTATATGGCTTGACAAAGTAGTCGACGATTTGAACGAGCTTGCGAAGTTAGGTGAGGACTGGGATTCCTATGGCAGCGAAAGGATTCCCAAGGTTTTAATAGATGAAGCAAAGAAATTCGTGACATCGCTTGAATTTGAAGAAATCGGTGCACCATTTGTTGTTCCTATTTCAGGAGGGGGGATACAACTCGAGTGGCACAAGGGTACACATGAGTTGGAAATAGAGTTCATAGACGTCAACCGCATAGCTTTCCTGAAGGTGGTTGAGGATGCACCCGTGGAAGAAGGGACATTTGTTGCAGACGACACTCACATGGCTCGCGCGCTGGTGAGCTGGTTGAAAACTGGTTAGGCCCGTATGTGATTAGAATTGGACCATAATGGACGAGACAACGACGTCGGCTGGCCAGGTAAGTGATGACGAGGACTTGTTTCGCAGGTTGACCGTTCGCAATTGGATCATCCCGAAAGCTGATGGCTCGGTGCGGCCTTCGTCAGCGGTTTACAAGAGCAGATCCGGCGACATATCTGTAGATATTGCGTCAAGAACCACCCCCCAAAGATCAATACAAGACGCGTTTGCGTTGATAGGCCTCTCTGCAACAGAACCAAAGAAGTTGGGTTATCCGGTTGTCGAAGACCCGTTGCCCGACAACCCGGCTCACGGTCTGATCAAGGGACGAATAACGGATAGCCATGCCCGTCAGCTTGTCCGAAGTTCCTTTTGGGTAATAGAACCGACGGACCGGCTGTGAACCGTTGCAGGAAAGACGATGCCGCATATTGCACGGGAAGGAGCGTTACTGTGGCACGTGGGTTTAGTATGCAGAGGTTCGGAGAATGCGCCGGCCATGTGCGGTTTTTTAAGGCTATTGCAAGGCGGGCAGGGTGGTGATAGAATTTGCGGCCATGGACGACCGCCGCGGTTTCACATTGATCGAGTTGCTTGCCGTTGTAGCAATCATGGCGCTTCTGACGGGGATTCTGTCGCCGAGTCTCGGATCTGTCAGACAGCGGGCGCGATCGGTGTTGTGCGGTTTGAACCTGAAGCAGTTGGGTCTTGCCGCAAGTGTATACGAGGAGTCGCACGGTACTTTTTGTTACGGGTTCGACGACAGTCCGGCGGCGGTGGAGTTGGCGAGCAGTCATACAGGCAATCCAACTCGCGACAGAATGGGCAAGTGGTGGTTTGATCAATTAGAGGGTATTGTTGGGGAGGCCTCGGAGGGGGGCACAGTTTGGTGTCCGTCTCGGAGTTTTAAGGAGGCAGGCGGTCGGGCGAATGTATTGTGCGGCAATTACGGTTCGAACCGTGCAGTTTTTCCGGATGCGCTTACGCGGGCTGGTAATGAATTTGCGGGAAGACCGCCGGGATTGGGGCAGATACGGCATCCAACGGGCACTCTGCTGCTGGTGGACAGCGGGTATGCGCTGATCAGTTGGCTTGGGGCAGCGGACGACATCTTGCAGCGGTTCGAGAACACCGCTCGGGAGGAGGCGTTCTATCTGCCGGGGCTATCGATCAACCAGAAGCGGGTTTTTTCGGGGATGTTTGCCGGGGGTTCGTTCAATTCATGCGCCACGCCGGCTGCGAACTGG
>JAWLHD010000074.1:0-12135 GCA_041690555.1 Anaerohalosphaeraceae bacterium | reverse complement strand
TAGTTCATACACTGCGATCTTCTCCCATGCAGGTTTATCCTAAGGGGGCGATTTGCGTCTTAAGGATACCATCTAATCCGGTCTTTCGTAAGCGTAAAAGCAAAGAAGATATACAAATGGCAGGCAGATATACGACATGCGGGATTGTGAGCGTCCTCTGAAATAATTAGTCGAAATCGCTTGGCTTTGCCTATACATACGTTATAATCATTATAGTCTTACAGGCTTGCTTTTTTTGGAGGTTGTGAAGCACGGCGCTAATGAGGAAAGGCGATGACTGGCATCTCTACCTATGGGATACGTGATTGCTGCAACGCCCGTAACGCGGATTCGGCGAGGCGGGCTGTGCGCGCATGTGTTTGGCAGTGGGGGCAGTTGGTTTTTGGCAGGGCGCCACCCTGTTTGTAATACCGGAGGTTGATGAAAGCGCATGAGGAGTGAAACATTTGAAAGGGGACACAGATGAAGGCTTTACTGACGAGTTGTGTTTTGATTGCAGTAGTTCTGGTTGTTGCCGGGTGCTCGTGCCTGACGTGCGGAAAAGAGCCGATAGCGCCGGCACCTGCATTTGAGGCGCCACCGCAGGCACCGGCTCCGCCGGCAGCGAGGCAATTGGGTCCGAATGAGGTTGCGTGTACTTACCCGTGTTCAGACTGCGGCATTGTGAAGATAGAGAAGGTGATGCCGAAGCAGGTCAATGTCAAGGAGCCGTTCGAATATCAGATAGTGGTTACGAATCTGACGGACGTTGAGTTGGAGGACGTGGTGGTTACGGAAAGGCTGGCGGAGGGGTTCCAGTATGTGGGATCGAAGCCGACAGCGAAACAGAACAAGGATGTGCTGGAGTGGACGACGGCATCGCTTGGGCCGAAGGCGTCCAAGTCTTTTACGGTGGCGGGCATGGCGGGGAAGGCGGGAGACCTTGTGAATTGCACGAACGCCACATACGTCTATCCGGGCTGCGCGACCACGAAGGTGCTTGAGCCGCAGCTTGCACTTAGTCATACTGCGCCGAATACGAAGGTTATCTGCGACGAGATCGAGATGAAGATCACGGTCAAGAACCAGGGAAGCGGTCCGGCGAACAATGTCAAAGTGTCGACCAAACTGCCGGAGGGTCTGACGGCGGCTGGCGCCAAGACGGTGGACATCAACGTTGGTACTCTCGGCGCGGGGGAAAGCAAGGCATACGCGGCGAAGCTGAAAGCATCGAAGACGGGTACTTATACGCTGCAGAGCACAGCTTCGGCAGCGGGCGAGCTTTCGGCGCAATCGGTGCCGACGACGGTTGCGGTAACGCAGCCGGTGCTGGCCATTACGAAAACGGGACCTGCGACGCAGTTCCTCGGACGCACCGTGGAGTATACGATTACGGTGACCAACAAGGGGAATTCGGCTGCGCTGGATACAATTGTTGAGGATACACTGCCGGCGGACATCAGCGATATTCGGGCGACCGAGGGCGGCGTGAAAGAGGGCAACCTGATCAGGTGGAAGCTTGGGACGCTTGCGGCGGGTGCATCCAAGACGCTTACGGTTGTGTATCTGCCGACGAAAGACGCGACACTGAGCAACAAGGCGACTGCGAAGGCTTATTGCGCGGATGCGGTATCGGCCACTGCTCAGACGGTTGTGAAGGGTATTCCGGCGCTGCTGCTTGAGGTGATCGACCTGCGTGATCCGATTGAAGTCGGGCAGAATGAGACGTACCGCATTACTGTGACCAACCAGGGATCGGCTGTTGCGACGAACGTGTTAGTGAAGTGCACCCTTGAGACGGAGTTCATGCAATACGTGACATCTTCGGGTGCGACGAAGGGTCAACTGGCGGGTGCAGTATTGACCTTCGAGCCGCTGAAGAGCCTTGCACCCAAGGCGAAAGCGACGTGGGACGTACAGGTAAAGGCCATCAAGGCCGGCGACGTACGGTTCACGGTAGCTATGAACAGCGACCAACTCGGAAGAGACGTTGATGAAACGGAAGCGACGAACTTCTACGAGTAAATGTTTGTAAGCGAGCTGCAGGCCTCCACGGAGGCTTGCAGCTTTTCAATTTTAGTCGCGCACATGAATCGGGGCACAGAGTCATGCTCGTGGAATCTGCAGGCGGTGCCAAAGGAAATGGCCATGAAGAAGTGGAGTTTCGCAGTGATGTTGCCGGCAGTTGTGCTGGTTTTTCTTTTTGCGGGGTGCGACATGGCGCGACAGGCGCTGCAATTGCAGAAGCCATCGGTCGCGCTGAAGGGTTTGAGCTTTGGAGATATTGGTCTTGAGTCGGCGACGCTGCTGTTTGACGTGGAAGTAAGCAACCCATATTCGGTTCCTCTTCCGCTGACGAATATGGATTATGCGCTTACCAGCGGGGCTCGGCCGCTTTTCTCGGGGCAGGCGGCGGCTGCGCAGACGATTGCGGCCAAGGAGAAGGCAGTCATCACACTGCCTGCCAAAATTGGGTATCTTGACTTCGTCCAGGCCTTCAAGGACGTTCGGCCGGGCTCGGAGATTCCTTACAAAGCCGATATGACGCTGTCAATGGATGCGCCGGTATTGGGGGCGATCGGAGTGCCGCTGGCCAAAGAAGGGCAACTGACGGTGCCGTCGGTGCCTAACATAGACAGCATCGACTGGAAAGGCAAGGTTATCGAACTGCTGAAGTAGACCTTCGGCGAGGGTGTTTTCGGGGGCAGGGCAATTGAGGCGCCGGTCGGTTCTGCATTTCATCAATCCTCAAGCTTGCTAAGCATCGGGGTTTTAGTGGAGTTAAAGGATTTGGCATTAATGACCGATAAACAGCGCAGCAGGTAAGTGAAACCGGCGATGGGGGTGTACGGGTAACCGGCTTGTTTGTGAAATGGTGCAATGTGGCCGGCATGGTGCAGGTTACGGTTAGGAAGCGGCCATACGGGCGTGTTTGGTAAAAAAACGGAAAAAATGCTGGCAAAAACGAGGGTGGCCACTACAATCCCTGTCCATGAAATTCGTGTTGATAGACAAAGTGTTGAGTTGTGAGCCCCCTTCGACGCTAACTGCGGTCAAGAGTGTCTCGTTGGCGGAAGAGTACCTTGCGGACCACTTCCCGATATTTCCTGTCCTGCCAGGTGTATTGCTTTTGGAGGGTCTTGTGGAGTCGGCGGCGTGGCTGGTTCGTATCAGCCAGGAATTTGCGCACAGTATGGTCTTGCTGGAACAGGCGAAAAATGTTAAATATAAGAGCTTCGCGGCTCCGGGCATGCAGATTCGGTACACTGTTTCAGCCAAAGAGATTGGGGCAGACAGAAGCAGCTTCAAGGGGGTGGGTGTTTGCGGTGACGAGGCGATTGTAGAGGCGAATCTTGTTCTGCGTCATTTCAATCTGGGTGCGCAGGACGCCGCGATGGCGGTCGTTGATGCTGAGATAGTCGAGAAGATGAAGCAGCGGTGGGGGCTGCTTAGCCGTTAGAGAATATTGGAATAAAGCCCTTTACTTGGAAAATTGCGGAGGCAGTACATTATGGCAATGAGTCGTGAAGAGATATTTGAGGAAGTTCAGGAGGTGCTGGTGGACGCCCTTGGGCTGGACGACGACGAAGTCACGGAAGAGGCGACGTTGATGGGCGACCTGGGGGCGGAGAGTATCGATTTTCTGGACATAGTCTTCAGGCTCGAGAAGTCGTTCGGCATCAAGGTGCCGCGGGAAGAGCTGTTTCCGGCTGAGAGCCTGATGAACAATCCTGAATTCGTCAGCGGAGGCAAGGTTACGGCGAAGGGGCTTGAGGAGTTCAAGACGAAGATGCCTCACACGGATTTCTCGTCATTCGAGAATGATCCGGATATTAACAAGCTGCCGGATCTGTTCACGGTTCGGGCGGTGGTGAATTTTGTGGAGCGCAAACTGAACGGGTCCGCATAACGCAGGCGCATCGAAGCGAACCATTTGTCGGCAGGATCGTCCATGCGAGCCTGCCGACAGTTTTCCAGCAGGGCAGTGTCATGCGATGGATCTGGATAGACAAGTTTCTCGAATTTGAGAGCGGCAAGAGCGCGGTTGCACTTAAGAACGTGACATTGGCGGAGGAGCATCTGCACGATCATTTTCCGGGTTTTCCGATCATGCCGGAGTGCCTGATGATCGAGGCGATGGCTCAGACGGCGGGGATACTCGTGGGGGAGGCTCGGGACTTCCAAGAGAAGGTGGTGCTGGCGAAGATCAAGAATGCGGTATTCCATGACTATGTTCGGCCGGGGGATACGATTACACTGCACGCTCAGATCGAATCGATTGCCGACGAGGCGGCGGGGACCGTTGGTACGATCATGCGAGGGGACGACTGCATTGCGGAGATCAGCCTGATGTTCAGCCACGTGGACAAGAATCTGGCGGGCAAAGAGTTTCCGGAGGAGAATTTTGTGTTCACGGACATGTTCAATTCATTAGTGCGGGGTTTCGTCGCCGAAAGGCGCGGGGCGGGGGAGGCCTGATGCAGGGTCGTCGTGCAGTTATAACGGGAATCGGGGCGGTTACGCCGCTGGGTGCGACCCGCGCGGACCTTTGGGCGGGGCTTTGCGCGGGGCGGTGCGGGATTGGACGGATTAGTTCGTTTGATCCGGTTGGTTTTACGTGTCAGATTGCCGGGGAAGTCGGCGAATACGATATCCGCAAGCACGTTCCGAAATACCACCGCAAGGCGACGAAACTGATGAGCCGCGACATCGAGCTTTCAGTTATTGCGGCCAATGAGGCCATTGCCGACGGGGGGCTTGTTACCAAGGCGTCGGGGGCGGAAGAGCCGACCGTGGATCCGCAGCGGTTTGCGATTAGCCTGGGGGCGGGATTGATCAGTTGCGATCTGGTAGAGCTTGCGCCATGCGTGGCGGCGAGCGTGACCGATGGGCGGTTCGATATACGCAAATGGGGTGAAGTGGGCATGCAGATGCTGACACCCTTGTGGCTTCTGAAGTACCTGCCGAACATGCTTCCTTGCCACATAGGGATAATCCATGACATCCAGGGGCCGAGCAATACGATAACGTGCGGTGAGGCGGCGGCTCTTCTGGCGATCGGTGAGGCAGCCGAGATGATCGTTCGCGGGGATGCGGACGCGGCGCTAGCGGGGGGGTGCGAGGCGAAGGTGAACCCTATCGTGATACTGCGGCAATGTCTTTTAAAGAGGGCCACCAGCGAGCATAACGAAGACCCCGAACGCGCGTGCCGGCCTTTCGACGCCGATGCGAGCGGATCGGTATTTGGCGAGGCGGCCGGTGTCGTACTGCTGGAAGATGCTGAGCATGCGCGAGCGCGAGGGGCGAAGGTATACGCGGAGATCGCGGGCATCGGCAGCAGCACAAGCATACATAATGTGTACGAGCATCTGGAGCCTGACGGCAAGGGCGTGCAGATTGCCATGCGGCAGGCGCTTGAGGAGGCGGGGATCGGGGCGGCGGACCTGGACCTGGTCATACCGTGCGGTACGGGCATACCGGCTGACGACCGGGCGGAGGCGGCGGCGATTGCGGCGGTGCTCGGCGATGCGGTGGAGCAGACGCCTGTCTGGCCGATCAAGAGCATGATCAGCCACACCGGTGCGGCAAGCGGGGCTTTGGATGTTGCGGCGGCGGCAATGGCCATGCACGAAGGTTTGATCCCGGCGGCTGTCAATTGCGATCGCAAGGCTGAGGGATGCGGCCTGAACATCCGGAGGGAGCCGCAGCAGAGGCGGATTCGTTACGCGCTTTCGTGCAGCTATACGTTTGGCGGGCAGACGGCTGCGCTGGTGTTGAGGAATTCAGACATTGAATGAACCTATGAAAGAGCGAGTTGTCATCACGGGAATGGGTCTTGTGTGTCCGATGGGGCACGACGTCGAGACTGTGTGGGAGGGGATACTGTCGGGCAGGCACGGTTTCGGGAAGACTACGATATTCGATGCTTCGACGTATCCGTCGAAGTTTGGGGCTGAGGTGAAAGATTATGATGTGTCCTTGCGGATTGGTCATCCTGAACTTCACGCACATGCCAATCGGGGGACATCGTTTGTGATCGGGGCGGCGGTGGAGGCCTGCCGGCAGGCCGGTATCGATGTTGAGACGGTGACGCCGAGCGACGGCATAGACCGCGTGCGGATGGGCATCTATCTTGGCGCGGGGGAAGGTTCGGTTGACAACGAGAACTTTTTCGCCGCGCTGGTGCGTGCATGGGACGATGATAAGAAGGAGCTTGACTGGGGCGCGTGGGCGGAGGTGGCGTTTTCGAAGATGACGGCTTTGCGCGAACTGGAGCAGGAGCCGAACATGCCTGCGGGGCACCTTGCGGTGCTGACAGGGGCGCGTGGCATGACGCTGAGCTGCCTGACGGCTTGTGCAGCGAGCACTCAGGCGGTTGGCGAGGCGGCGATGCTGGTTCGACGAGGCCGGGCGGACGTGATGATCGCGGGAGGGGCGCATTCGATGATTCATCCGTTAGGCGTTACGGGCTTTAACCGGCTGACGGCGCTTTCGACGCGAAACGAGAGTCCTGAGACTGCGTCGCGGCCGTTCTCGGCTTCGCGCGACGGGTTCGTTTTGGGCGAGGGTGGGGCGATAGTGATTCTCGAATCGCTGACTTCGGCGCGGAGGCGCGGGGCGAAGATATTAGCGGAGGTGGTCGGTTTCGGCAGTTCCAGCGACGCCTTTCGTGTGACGGACATGCATGAAGAGGCCCGTGGGGCGGTGCAGGCGATGCGGGCTGCGCTGAAAGACGCCGGTGTTGGAGTTGAGGATATAGACTATATCAGCACGCACGGGACAAGCACCGCCGAAAACGACAGCATCGAGACGCTGGCGATCAAGACGGTTTTCGGCGAGCACGCAAAAAGCGTCCCGGCAAGCAGCCCGAAGAGCATGTTCGGGCATTTGATAGGCGCTACCGGCTGCGCGGAGCTGATTACTTGCGTGCTTGCCATTCGCGACGGGATACTTCCGCCGACAATGAACCTGAACGACCCAGACCCGGAGCTGGATCTGGATTATGTGCCGAACGCGCCCCGGAAGGCGGAGGTCAAGACGGTGATGAGCGAATCGTTTGGCTTCGGCGGGCAGAATAATGTCTTGATAATCCGCCGGGTTACTGATTAATATCAATTCAGATGCAGGCGCAGGGCCTGCTGCAAGTTTTGTTCGCTCGTATTGTCGGGCGCAGGGTCGCCGGGATGCGATAAGGCTCAGCATGATAGACATAAGGGACATTCGCGAAGATCCTCAGCGGTACAAGGACGGCGCCAAGGCGAAGCGGTTTGATGTTGATATCGAGCGGCTGCTGGAGGCGGATGGCAGGCTTCTTTGCTGCAAACAGCGGCTGCAGGAGATCGCGACGGAGAAGAACAGCGTCGGCAAGTCGATCCCGAAACTGGCCGACGCGGAGCGGCAGGCGGCGATATCGCGGCTGTCGGCGCTGAAGGAAGAGGAGGGGCGGCTCAATGACGAAGTGAAGGTATTGCAGCCGGAGTTCAATGCGCTCATGGCGGAGGTTCCGCAGCCGCCTGCGGCGGAGGTGCCGGCAGGCGAGGACGACACGCAGAATGTCGAACTTCGCAAATGGGGGAGCATCCGGGAGTTCGATTTCAAGTGGAAGGATCATCTTGAGCTTGGCGCCGATCTCGACATCATCGACGTTGAACGGGGTGTGAAGCTGGCGGGGACGCGGAACTATTTCCTCAAGGGTGACGGGGCGCTGCTGCACTGGGCGGTGCTGCGTTTTGCGATGGACACAATGGTGGCGCGGGGCTACAGGCCTATGGCGGTGCCACTGCTGATGAAGGACGAGGCGATGCGGGGGACGGGTTATTTTCCCGGGGCCGAGGAGCAGACGTACCGCATGGAGCGCGACGAACTGAACCTTGCCGGTACGGCGGAGGTTCCTGTTACGGCGTATCACAGCGGCGAAATACTCAGCGAGGAGCAACTGCCGATCAAGTCGGTTGCGATGAGCACGTGCTTTCGCAGGGAGGCGGGCGCGGCGGGCAAGGATACGAGGGGGCTTTATCGCATTCATCAGTTCGACAAGGTCGAGCAGGTGATCATCGGGGAAAACGACGAGGAGAAGAGCAGGCAATATCACCAGGAGATACTCGGCAACAGCGAGGCGGTGATGCAGGCTCTGGAACTGCCTTACCGCGTGGTCAACGTGTGCACCGGCGATCTGGGCAGGGGTCAGGTGCAGAAATTCGATATCGAGGCATGGATGCCTTCTCGCAACGGCTACGGTGAGACGCATTCGGCAAGCCGGTTCTATGAATTCCAGGCGCGGCGAATGAACCTGCGTTATCGCGCGGCCATGAAGAAGAACGTGTTCTGCCACACTTTGAACAATACGGTGATCGCCTCGCCGCGCATTTTGATTCCGCTTCTGGAACTCAACCAGAACTCCGACGGTTCGGTGAATATCCCCAAGGTGCTTGTGCCTTACATGCAGGGCAGAGAGGTGATCGAGCGAAGGTAACGGGGCGGGGCGATTACAGTCTGCTCAATTCGTCTATCCTGTTTATTACGATACCGCAGCGGCGCCATATCGCATCGAAATCCTGCAGGGGGATGACCTCCAGACCTGCGACGGGGTCGGCAATAGTGACGTCGGTGTCGGAGACGTTCAGTACTGCCACACAGTGATCGAACATGGCGGCCTCTCTGATTGAGACAAGGGTGATACCTATATCCCGCAACTGGTCGACATGATCGAATCTTCGAAACTGACAATTCAAGCCCTGAGGTGCATAGTGGTTTTTGAGCACCGAATAAAGAGTCCAAAGCAGCGTACCGGAGACAGGGTTTGTGCGCGCGAGTACCGCGATTTGGCCTTCCTCGGCGGGAAACCCGAATTTTGCAAGGGCGGTGACAGCAGCGGCGGGACCGCAGGTGTAGCTTTTCGATTGATAGCAGACCCCGTTGGCGTCAAAGCGGGTCTCGATACGGCTCAGGTCTTTGCGAATGAGGGCCGGGGCAAGGAAAGGCAATATCGAGAAAAAACTCACAAATACCGCCATGAGGAGGCACACGACGACTTGCTCAATGCGGTACGGCAGCCTTGACAGGGGTGTCATCAGGCCGAACGTAACCGCCATTGAAAGTATGACATATCTTGCCCGTCCAGCGGTTATGAAGAACAGAGGCGCTACGCCGTCCAACAGCGTGGTACAGGCCATCACAACAAGCAAACCGAGCATAAGTAAAGGTACCGCAAGCACATAAGCCCACCACGGGTTTGCAAGTCGGCTTGCCTTGCGACCGGTGTAAATGCCTGCCGAAGCAATTATGACGACACAAAACGTCTCAATCCACGGATCCATACATGCCCCCAAAAGACGACAAATACTGTCTGGGCGAGATCCATCGATGGGCAAACGGATTGTTCCGTTTAGATTGCCCAGCCCCCATACAAGATTGCCGATACGGCAACCCCGAAACAATCCATTAACGTTATTATACCATTTCCGTGCTGTCGGATCAAGGTGTAGAGTACTTTGTCCACGGACAGGGGCTTGAAAAAACGTGCTGTTGCGGGTATAATAACCGGCTGGTGTTTTTGGTGAGGGGGTGGGGTGTGACCCAGCCCAAAAGGGCCGTTCGGCTGGGTTGTCGACGGAGAGGGCCGGAAAGGGTGTTTCTGAAGATTTTTGAAGAAAAAGCGTAATGTTCCCCGGTGAGAAAGACTCTGTAAGGTAGTCCACGAATGCATAGCAGCACCGAATACAGGGAGCTGGTGGCGAAATCGCAGCAGGGTGATGATGAAAGCCTGAATCGTCTTGCTGAAGTTGCCCGGTCGGGGTTGTATGCATACGTTTTCCGCCTGACCATGCGGGACGAGCTGACGCAGGACGTTGTTCAGGAGACGCTGCTGGAAATGTTCAGATTTCTCGACAAGCTTGAGTGTGCCGACCGCTTCTGGCCGTGGCTCCGCCGAATTGCGATGAACAAGGTGCGGCATCACTACAGCCGCGAAAAGCAGCGGCGAACAGTGTCCCTGTCAGAACCTGACCTGGAAGGGTCGGCCAAAGCGGCGCCTGATGGACTGACCAATCTCGTGACGCAGGAATTGCGTCAGATCGTTATGGAGACGATGTTGCTCCTGAAGCGACGCTACCGTGAAGTTCTGGTGATGCGTTGCTTCGAAGAAATGGAGTACGGCGAGATTGCAGAGGAGTTGGGCTGCAGCGAGTTCAGTGCCCGCGTTCTGTTTTTCAGGGCGAAAAAATCTCTGGCAAAGCAACTATCTCGCCGAGGACTTGGTAAGGGGGCATTGATGACGGCGCTGGTTATTTTTGGCAAGATTACCGCGCCGAGTGAAGCCGCCGCCGCTGAATTGACCGTCACAGCGGCGGCGATGCAGGTTGGTACGGCAGCTACCGTTGCGGCCGTTGCCGGAAGCAAGGCGGTGCTTGTTTCTCTGGCGGCGGCAAGCGTCGTAACAGTGGGTTCTGTCGTGGTCGGGCCATCTGAGGATGCACAGCGGATGGACGCGGGCATACGGATATCCTCCGTTGACGAGGGGACGTCGCCTCATGCGTCCCTCCTTGGCATGCCGCGAAATGTGCGGCAGTGCTGGTATTTCTTCCCGGAGGGTGCTGACAAGAGCGTGATGATGCGTCAGCTTATGCCTGATTCGGCGTCGAAGCAATCTTACTGTCAGTGGCTTCAGAACCACTTAGGCAACTACTACTATGATGCCGGTCGGAACACGGTGCATATTAATAATTACCGGATGTGGTCCGAGAGCCTGGCGGTGATGCGGCTGCCAACCGACAGTGCGGAGTTGACGGCGTTTCTGGACCAGATCGAAGGCCGGAAGGTCCGGATGCAAGGGGGTACGGCTGTCGACAGCGGCGGTCTGGTTATTCTGACGCAGCAGGGCAAGGCCGACCACTCGTTGGTGCAGGTGTTCCGTCATCCGAGCGTGCTGTACGAAGAATACTTCCAATACGGCTGGCCGTCTGACATTCGGACAGTTGACGCAAGAGACGATATGCACAAGCGTGGTTGGACATGGTTTACGGTCAGCGGCGATCTGGCGGGCAAGGAGGTCGTGGGCGCCGGGCGTATTCCGTTCGTCTATGACTCGCTTGGGACCAACCCGCCATGGATCGTGGTTAAACTGGGCAACCAGCAGTGGATATGCGACGGCCCGGAAGGGACGTACACATTCGATCGGTCGACTGGCGTGCTGGCGACATATCCGGAAGGGAGTTTTCTTGCGGGTCTGGCCAGGCCGTGGATGGGGCTGCACGCGATTGATACCATACGCCGGGACGCGGCGGGACAGCGGATTCCATTTAAGAGCCGTTACACGGAGGGCAGAAACAAAGCCGAGGTCGAATTGCTCTTCGAGGGCGGGCGTGCCATCTATGCTATCGATATGAGAAGCGACGTTTTGGAGTCGATTGAATTATTCTTCAGCGACGCCAACGGCGCCGAACAGCGGGGGACGCTGAATTTCACCTATACTGAAAGCATCGAAGATGTCAAGGATGAATTGATGACGCCGAGGGCTTTGCGGTATGTCAATGCCCGAGACGCAGACGGGCCGCTATGGCTGCTCAGACTGGCAGAAGGGACCCTGTTGCGGTAGCTGAGAATTCATCCGGAGAGGCGATGACGAGAGCGTTGTACATCTTTGTGGTGGTTGTTTTTCCTTTGTGCAGCCAGGTCTCGGCGGCGGTGTTGTATGTCGATGCTTCTTCGGATTCAGTTGTCCGTGACGGTCGAACCTGGTCCACGGCCTATCCACATCTTCAGGACGCACTGAAGAGTGCCGCCGCGGGCGACGAAGTGCGGGTGGCCAGCGGTGTTTATTATCCTGACCTGGTGTCATCAGACCCCAACAGCCAGGGTGATCGCGCGTCGGCGTTTGAACTGGTCAGCGGCGTGGCGGTTCGCGGCGGTTATGCGGGCATAGGAGCAACCGACCCGAATCAGCGCGACTGGCACGCGTTCGAGACGGTCTTGTCGGGAGACCTGGGGGGCAACGACGTTCGCATTGTTTCGTTTGCGGCTCTGGCGGCAGACCGTACGCATGAGGACAACAGTTTTAACGTTGTTCGCGCCGTGGGTACGGATGCGGGGGCCTTGCTTGAAGGTTTCACGATATGCTCCAGCGGCGCCGCGGCGGAGGAGGATGTTAATGCGGCAGGG
>JAWLHD010000073.1:0-12230 GCA_041690555.1 Anaerohalosphaeraceae bacterium | reverse complement strand
GACGGTATGAACCTGGCGACATTAGAAGGACAGCACGCACAGCCGAACCACGGACTCCTGGCGCTTCCCAACGACTCCAGCACGTTCGGATAGAAGAACCGGTCTCCCTCCAAAGACACACCCGAAAGCGCCGCGTTGTACAGAGTCAGTTCAAGAACGTCGATGTACTTCGCCTCCCCGTGCATCAGAAACATCCGGTGGTTCCACATAATGTTCGCTATCGACGCGCAGGTCTCGCAATACGCCGTCCTGTTCGGCAGTTCGTAATGCCCCCCAAAACCTTCGTGTCCGCCTGCCGCTCCGATACCGCCCGTGATATACAGCTTCGTATCCACAACGTCTTTCCAGATGGTGCCAATGGCCTCCACGTACTCCATGCTGCCAGTCAGCGCCGCAACGTCTGCCATCCCCGTGTACATATAGGCCGCACGCACCGAATGCCCCACCGCCGTCGTCTGCTCCACCACCGGGATATGATCCTGACCATACGTCCCGTAAAGCCCACCGCGACCGTCCGGCCCGCGCCTGCCCAACCTGCCCCGCTGATCCAGGAAAAACTTCGCCTGCCGCAGGTACTTCTCGTCCCCGGTTACCCTGTACAGCCGGCAGAGACCGATCTCGATCTCCTGGTGCCCCGGAGGATCCGTCCTGCCGTCCTCATTAAAAATGCTGCACACCAAATCCGCGTTCTTGATCGCCACGTCCAGAAAGCCGCGGTCGCCCGTTACCTGATAATGCGCAACCGCCGCCTCGTACATGTGCCCCACACAGTACTGCTCGTGTATCCACGCGATATTCGTCCAGAGCTTCTCCGGCTGCCTGGCGGGCACGGAATAAAACGTAAACAAGTATCCGTCCTCCCATTGCGCAGCCGCCATGATCCGGATCAGTTGATCCAGGTACATCCGCATCATCCTGTCGGGATGCACCTGCAGCGAATAAGCCGCCCCCTCCATAACCTTGTAAACATCCGAATCGTTGAAATGCGTCCCTTCGAATTTGCCTTCACGAATGCCCGCGGCCTTCTCGAAATTGCTGATGCGGTCGGTCTCCACGCACTTCTCGAAGGCGTAAGGGATCGTCACCTTGCGGCTCGTCTCCAGCCTGTCGGCCCAGAAAGCATCTTCCACCTTGACCTGATTGAACGGCACCGGCTTGACATTGTAGTCGCGATCCACCGGTTCGCCGCCTGCCCGACAACTCAGCGCCGCGATAATCGCCGCCGCCATACAGTACAGTTTCATGTTTCCACAATTCATTGCTCACCTCTTCTCTCTGTCATTGCGCCACTCACACAAACCGTCCGGTCATCACGTCCCGAAACGCCGGCGATACGCCCGAAGGCTCATCCCCGTCTCCTGCCGAAAATACCTCGCTATATGCGCGATACCATCAAAGCCCGTTCTTGCCGCAATCTCAGCGACGGACATATCCGTCGACAATAACAACTCAACTATATGCTTGACGCGAATGCGCCGCATCTCGCGATACAGAGACCGCCGAAGCGTCGAGCGAAACTTCTTCTCCAGCACGCGCCGAGAAACCGTAGTCGCCGCCACAACTTCTTCGACCTGTGCGTTTCTGCCCACGTTCTGCCTCATGAACCGCAGCGCCGCGGCAATGTCGGCGTCCTGAACTGCCAGAATATCCGTCGACTGACGAGTCGCAACGTGCGTACCGACAACGCCAATCACCTGACCATCCATCTTCTCACCACTCATCAGCAAATCCAGCAGTTCCGCCGCCGCATAGCCCGCCGCCTCCGTATTCAGCGCAACACTCGATATCGGCGGGTCCGACAATTCGCAAACCAGCGTGTCATTGTCAACGCCCAATACCGCAACATCGTCCGGAACATGCAGTCCCGCCGTCATACAGGCCTCGATCACCTGAAGCGCACGGTCGTCATTGCAGCACAAGACCCCCACCGGCCTGGCCAGCGACCTCAGCCACTCGGCGACTGCGCCATGTTCATGCCTCCACGAACGTGTGGCGCCGCAAGCAGATCTATTGTACACTTCAACCTGAACGCCCGCCTCCTGTGCAAGCCCGCGGAAAGACTCGCCGCGATTTCTCGACCAGACATACTCGTCGAGACCGCAGAACGCCATGTTCTCGAACCCCCGGTCCAGAAAATGATCAAGCGCCAGCTTGGCAATTCCTTCGCTGTCGGTAACAATCGCAGGGTAACGGCGATAAGCCGAAAGATTGTGCTGAACAAATATAACCGGAATCTCAGCCGGCAGACTCTTCCGCACGTTCCCCACGTCGCGCGCGATCGCACCATCGATATGGAGGTCCTTCCATTTCGGCAGCGGCGAATCCAGACTCCCAGCCCGCCTCGTGAAGCGCCACGGCCTGTGAAGCCTTGCATACCTCGCAATCCCGTACAAGAGGCTTCGGCCGAATCCGCGGCTCGTCTCGATCAGCAGTCCCACGTGGGGCGTCCTGCCCGAAGCCGCGCCGCGCAAGCCCGAACCTTCAGCCCTTTCCCCATCGCCATCGCAAACTCGCCGCCTGCCTTCGACCATATCCGCAAACAACCCACAATAAGTCGCCTACTTGCTTCAGAAGAGATAGACCAGCAACATATTACAGGTTGCGGGATCGCGGAACAAGTCTGGATTGCGCATTTATTTAACCACTTCGCGAACACAGTAAAGGCAGCACCACCCCCCCCGCGGCATGTCTGCACACCCTCGATCCGCTTCACGCCGACACTGCCGGCCGACCAAACCACCCCTGCGTCCTCACGCAGACCCTCACCAGCATCAGCATCACCGGCACCTCGATCAGAACCCCAACCACCGTCGCCAGGGCCGCACCCGACGAAAGCCCGAAAAGCATCGTCGCAGTCGCGATAGCAACCTCGAAATGGTTCGACGCCCCAATCATCGCCGAAGGAGCCGCATCAGCATACGAAAACTTCAGCACTCTTGCCAGCGCATAGGTGATGGCGAAAATCAGCACCGTCTGAATGAACAGCGGAATCGCAATCCAGAGGATCGTAAGAGGATTGCCCAGTATGGTCTCTCCCTTGAACGAAAACAGCAGCACTAACGTACCCAACAAGGCGATTATCGACACCGGCGTCAGAACGTGCAGAAACTTCGCCTCAAACCACGAAATGCCTTTTGCCTTGATAATCCACTTGCGCGAGAAGTAACCCGCCACCAGAGGCAGCGCAACATAAATCCCGATCGACAGCAGGAGCGCCTCCCACGGCACCGGCATCTTGTTGACGCCCAACAACCAGCCGCCAAGCAGACCGTACAGCACAAGCATCGTCAGCGAGTTGATCGCCACCATCACCAGAGTATGACCCTGATTGCCGCGAGCCAGATAGCCCCACATCAGAACCATCGCGGTGCAAGGAGCAATCCCCAGCAAAATCGCCCCCGAAATGTATGAGCGATAGAGTTCGACCTCCGTCCCGTCCTTGACGATCTCTGTACCGGGTATCATCCCCCGAAAGACAACACCGAGGAAGAACCACGCAATCGCGAACATCGTAAAGGGCTTGACGCACCAGTTGACAAACAGGGTCAGCAGAACCGGCCGGGGGCTTTTGCCGGCCTTGACAACCTCGGCAAAGTCGATCTTGACCATGATCGGGTACATCATAAAGAACAGCGCTATGGCAATCGGAATCGACACCACCGGCGCACCATCGACCACAATCGCCATGCCGTCAAGCGCCTTCGCAACGCCGGGGGCAACCTTGCCCAACACAATACCCCCAACAATGCACAGCAGCACCCAGATCGTAAGATATCGCTCGAAAACATTCAGACTCTTCGTTTCGCCAAACGGCGGCTGAGAGCTTTCGGTAATTTCAGTGTCCGCCTGCTTGTCGTTCATAAGATAACTCCAAATCCTTCCCTGTCGGTAAATCTCGAATTGTCTTCAGACCTTCTTATACCCAGCAAAATCCACACTCGATACGTAGTCGCTCAGGCTCTTGCCCTCAGGCAAATTCTCGCGAATCATCTTATACAGCGCGTCGTTGCAGTCGTCCATCGCATCCATGTTGTAAGGCTTGTCCCTGAACGCAACATCGATGAGTCCTGCGGCTCTCATCATTTCTATCGTCTCCTCTATCCTCACAGCCCCCGCCACACACCCCACCAGCGCCTGCACCGACGCCTTAACCTCGGCCGGGGGCTCCTCCTTCAAGGCGAGGTCCGATACGCATGCCTTGCCGCCCGGCCTGAGCACCCGGTGTATCTCCCGCCACACCTGCGGCTTGTCCGGCGACAGATTGATTACGCAATTGGAGATCACCACGTCGATGCTGTTGTCCGCCACGGGCAGATGCTCGATTTCGCCGAGGCGAAACTCGACGTTCAGCAGACCGGTCTTCTCGGCGAATTTCGCGATCGCGCCCCGTGCCTTGCCTAACATCTCCGGTGTCATGTCGATGCCGATCGCTCTGCCATGCGGCCCGACCTTGCGCGCGGCAATGAACACGTCGAACCCCCCGCCGCTGCCCAGGTCCAGAACGACCTGCCCGGCCTTAAGATCGGCCACCGCCGTCGGATTGCCGCACGACAATCCCATGTTCGCCCCATCCGGCAATGCTGCCAGTTCTTCATTTGTGTAGCCCACGGCCGTCGCTAATCTATCCGGCGAAGAGGACCCGCAGCAACACCCGGACTTGCCTTGAGCAATATCCGCATAACCTTTACGAACCGTCTCTCTGATCTGCTCGTCTGCCCCGGCAGCCATAATATACCTCACAATTCTTTTGACACTTCTACCAGCAACTCGTCCATCTGTCCGGCTGCGCCTTTGCGAACCATCTTGCCCACGGCCACCGCCTCCCTCACAAGCTCGGCCTCGATATGCAACTCTCGTGCTTTGCCGGTGTGATACCTGACACACGGATGACAATTACAGGCCACGGACGCCCCAATCTCCGCTCAAATTGCTCATTTTGTTTTCAGAGATTCCGGCAGTCTTTCCACGAACCGCCTGATTTCATCACGAACGCAGCGGTAAATTTCCAAACCTTCTTCTTCGGTCTTCGCCGCTCTTGCCAGTCTTGGCGGATCGTCAAAACCGACGTGGACGATTTGTGTCTCCCCCGGAAACATCGGACAGCTTTCATGCGCATTGTCGCACACCGTCACCACGTAATCGAAATCAATGTCTTTCAGTTCATCCAGATGCTTGGAAAGATGGCCCGATATGTCCACGCCCGCCTCGCCCATAACCTTGACTGCATTGGGATTCAGCCCGTGCACCTCCACGCCCGCCGAATAAGGCTCAATCATGTCGCCCTTCAAGTATCTGGCCCATCCCTCCGCCATCTGAGACCGGCACGAATTGCCAGTGCACAAAAACAGCACCTTCAGTCTTGCTTGGCCTTCGGCATTCATAAGTTCTTGTTCATCCTCCGACAATTGTCGTATAAGAAGCGATCCGGCTATTTACAGCACGTCACCTTATCAAGTCGCTTAAGATCGCCTCGCACCGCCGAATGCGCCTTAAGACAATCCCGAAAACAGTCGAACAGGCACCGTTCCAACTCGCTGGCCGGATCGCGGAGCCGGTAATGCATCCACGTTCCCGCACGCCTGACCTTAACCAGACCCTCCGCCCGCATGATGCCCAGGTGCCTTGACACCTTGTACTGAGGCTCATCAAGAGCACCGGCAAGTTCGCATACGCACACCTCGCCCTTGATAGCCAGAATGATCGCCAGCCTAAGACGGGTCGCATCCGAAAGAACCTTGAAAAACTGCGCCTCAAAATCCATATGATATCGCCTTGCCATTATTGTTTATATGCACATATATGCATATAATACCAAAAAGGTTGCACCAGTCAATCGCAAATCGATTAATTTCTTCAGATTCCTTTGGGCCTACGACACTTTCAACGCAGCCTCAGCCACCCGCTCGCCCAGCTTTCGCGCCGATGCAATCCCGAATTCATCCTTCGTAATGTCGTCGCTGTAGGCATTCCACAACGTCGCACCCTGATGGGCACTCGGCTTGCCGCCCACGGCGAAGACCTCATGACACAGCATCGCCGTCAGGATCTGCTCAATAACCAGTTCCTGCCCGCCGTTTCGGTACGCCCCCACCGAAAGCGCCCCGACCGGCTTGTCGGCCAACAGCAGCTTCGGCGACCGCAACACCGATAGACGCTCCAGAAACGCCTTGCACAACGCGCTCATCGAGCGGAAGTAGCTCGGAGAACCGATGATTAGACCGCCAAGCGCGGGATCCTGAAACTTCGGCAAAAGCATGTCAAAATCGTCGTTCATCGCAGACATGCCGTCGCCGGGCTTGGCCCCGCCCTGCCAGCCTGCAACTTCCAGACCGCCAAGGTCCACCAGTTCCACGTCGATCCGAGGAGATACAGCCTTGGCCGCATCCAGAGCCGCGAGAATCGAAACCGCCGTCGTCTTGCCCTTCCGCGGACTGCACGCAACGCCGATGATCTTCACCCGCTTGTTATCCGCCGCAATGGCGTCAGACCCCATGCCCGCTGCTGCAACGGCGCCGGCCGCCAAACCCGTGTTTAAGAATCTGCGTCGATCCATTAGATGTCCTCCATAAAAGAAACCGCAAAAAACATTTACACTTTACAACACTATAACACAAAATACTCACATAGCATAACCAAAAAAAATCACCTGCCTCTTGCCGACAGGCTCCTGACAATTGCCGCCTCGCCGTTGATCCGCTCACGCAGCACCTGCTCTACACAGGACAAGAACTGTACGATACACGGGGTCCGCAGCGAATAAATCACTTTCAGGCCCTCTTTGCGGCTGTCAAGCACCCCCGCCCTGACCATCACCGAAAGGTGTCTCGAAATGTTCGACCGCTGCGCTCCGACGTGCTCGACAATATCGCACACGCATTGCTCCCCCTTGCTCAAATACTCGATTACCGCCAATCGAATCGGATGTGCTGCCGCCTGGACAATCCCGGCCTTTAATTCATATAGTTTCTTGTCCTGTCGATTCATGCACATAGAATAACCCCATAACCAACAGTCGTCAAGATATGCCCGACAGATTCCAGGGCTGGCGCAGTGACTTTGGAGAGCAAAACCGTTTGGGCAGAGGCCGAAATTTGGAGCATCTTTTCGCCGGGGGGGGAAATTTTGGCCTCTGGGGGCCCCGAACGGTTTTGCTCGGACGTCCAATACCGCCTGCGCCGCAAGTTCCCAGGAGAATGCGTTGACCCTGCCCCCCCGTGCCGCACCAAGAGGTTGAATCCTGTACGTCATTACGTTATTCTACGGTCAGGCCCCGTTGACGACCTACGCAATGTCTGAATCACGGAGAAATCTATGAGCAAACGCATTAGCAGACGCGATTATCTGCGAATTATGGGCATGAGCGGCCTGACGGTTGGAACCGCCGCCGTCTTCGGCCAATCGACACCCATCCAGTATGTCGGCGAGAGCGGCTTCCAAAGCTCCGTCATCGCCCGCAACAAGGTCCAGCCGAATCGCTCACCAGCCCTGCTCGCCAACGGCCAGGTCATACAGCCCCAGCGCTCGCTGCCAGTACTCACCCAGACCGACGTACTCGTCGTCGGCGGAGGCCCCGCCGGTGTCGCCGCCGCCGTCGCCGCACGCCGCGCCGGCGCAGAAGTTACCATCGTCGAACGGTACGGCCACTTCGGAGGACTCTGGACCGGAGGACTCGTCCTGCTGATACTCGGACACATCGCAAAAGGACCCAAACAGGTCTGTCAGGGCATCGGTGAAGAAATGATGCTGCGCCTCGAAAAAATGGATCGCGCCATCATCAACCGCAAACCCGGACAGAACCCGACCGTCGACGCCGAGGCCGTCAAGTACCTCATGGTCGAGATGATCGAAGAAGCAAAAGTCAACGTCTTCCTCCATTGCTGGGGCGTCGACGCCGTCATGCAGGACAACGCCGTCCGAGGCGCCGTATTCGAAAGCAAATCCGGTCGCCAGGCCATCCTCGCCAAAGTCGTCGTCGACGCCACCGGCGACGGAGATGTCTTCGCCGCAGCGGGTGCATCCTTCGAGCACCGCTCCCACAACGTCGGCCTCGTCTCGCGCATCGGCAATCTCGACCGCGTAGACACCGCCAAAACCAGCGACGCCGAAAAACCGACGCGAATGGGCTCGGCGACCCCGATCAAGGGCGTCAACTGGGTTAACCTCACTGGACCCGAAGTCGACGGGCTCGATCTGGCAACCCTCACGCGAATGGAGCTCAACCACCGCAAGTTCATATGGAACAAAATGCAGACAACCCGACGCGTCCCCGGCTATGAAGACGTCTACCTCGTCGAAACCGCCCCGCAATTGGGCGTCCGCATCACGCGCATCCTCGACGGCCTCAACACCATCACCCTCGAAAGCATCACCAGTGCCACGAAGTTTCCCGACGTCGTCGGCGTCGGCGGCGCCTCAAGCGCCAAACACGGCGAATGGCAGATCCCCTACGGAGCCCTCGTCCCGCAAAAGGTCGACAACGTACTCGCCGCGGGCCGATGCGTCTGCTGCGACATGCGCATGGCCGACCTCGTCCGCCTGATCCCCAACTGCTTCGTCACAGGCCAGGCCGCCGGTGTCGCCGCCGCCGTCGCCGCACGCGACCGCTGCGCCCCACGAAACGCAGACATAGCCGAAATCCAGAAGATCCTTCGACAACAGGAGGTCTACCTCGGTTGACCTCTCCAGGCCAAAAGCAGCAGGCCTCCGACCCGACGCGAACGCGGCGGCGTCTCAGATTGTCGGTCCGAATCGCCTGTCTCATCGCGGCGATCCTGTGCCTCTGGCCGATCCACGCCTCCCTCATGCCCGTAGTCGGCGCAATGAGCCCCTTCATCGCCATCGCCTCGCTCATCGCAACACGGTCTCTTCACACCGTACTCGTCCTTGGTTTCGTCGTCGCCCTCATCGCGTTTTTCCGACGCCGCTTTTTCTGCCGCTGGATGTGCCCCACCGGCCTCTGCATGGACTCCGCAAGCAGCCTCGGCCGCAAACTTAAACGCAAACCGTCCCACGGTAACATCCTGGCCGCATGGCTGCTTCTCGTAACACTCGGCGCCGCATTCCTCGGACTGCCCCTGTTCCTATGGCTCGATCCCCTCGCCCTCTTCTCCGGTCTCTTCTCGGCAGCAGCATCCCCTTATTCGCCCGCGGCATGGATTCCCGCCCTCATCTTCATCGCACTGCTCATTGCCTGCATCGTGTCCCCGCGCCTGTGGTGCGGATGCCTTTGCCCGTTGGGCGCCTTGCAGGACCTTCTCGCAAAGCTTCCTCGCATGCGCCGCCGTCGTCAATCAAACAGCAACACGGAACCGAACCATCTCACCCGACGAACCATACTCGGCACGATCCTCGCCTTCGGCGCCGCTGCACTCACACTCGCCGCCGCCCGCACCCGTCCTCGCCGCCTGCGCCCGCCCGGCGCCGTCGATGAACAGACCTTCTCCGCCCTCTGCACCCGCTGCGGCAATTGCATTCGCGCCTGCCCCTGCGGCATTATCCAGCGAGACACAAGCGGCCCCTGGACCTCCCTGCTGACGCCCACACTCACATTCGAAAACGACTACTGCCGCCAGGATTGCACCCGCTGCACCGAAGTCTGCCCCAACGGCGCTATCGCCCGCACACCTCTCGACGCAAAACCAAACGTAAGAATCGGCCTGCCCCGCGTCGACATGAGGATATGCCTCCTCGGCGAAGACCGGGAATGCTCCGCATGTCGCCGATGGTGCCCCTATGAGGCCATTCGCTACGTCTTCGACGAGGAAAACTACACCCTCGTCCCAATCGTCGACCCCGCCCGATGCAACGGCTGCGGCGCATGCCAGACAGCCTGCCCAACCGAACCCGTAAAGGCCATCCGAGTCCTGCCATACAATTAGCCGCCCATCCGGACGCCCGCATGCCGAACCTGACCTGCGGCGACAATGTAGAGCAAAACCGGTTGGGCAGAGGCCAAAATCAGGAGCATCTGTTCGCCGGGGGGGGATTTTGGCCTCTGTTGCCCCGACCGGTTTTGCTCGCCCCTGGCGGCGCCGCCTGCCCAGCGATTTATGAGGAGAACACGTTTGCCCTGCCTCCCCCCGCTGCCCCGTTGCTTTTCGACAACCCACCGCCTATAATGAACTCAACGCAAACAAGAACCATGGATTGGACGGGTCCTCAAATGCACAGATTGAAATTAACCTCAACTCTCCTCATACTGCTAACCATCTCCGCCGCCGCCCCGGCCGTCCCCCCAGCAGATCTCGGGTTCGACGAGATCGTCTTCGTCAAACGCAAGCCTTACTCGTCCGACCACTACTACACCGACATCGACAACGGCACTCATCCAGATCGCTTCCTCCCCGAAAACGGCATCTACGTCTACAATCTCCGTACACAACAGGAGCGACCCGTGGTGACGGCCGCCGACATGCCGGGCGGCAAGGGATTCATCGGCAAGATCAGTCTGTCGTTCGACGCCAGGAAAATCCTCTTCGATTTCCGCGAGAACCCCGCCAGCGGTTTTCGTATCTGGGAAGTGAACCTGGACGGAACCAGCCTGCGGCAGGTTTTGGCGCCGCCCGCCGACGAGGCGCAGAAGGTCGCCCGCTGGGGCAAACCCTGGCACACCGACGACATCCACCCCAACTACCTCCCCGACGGCAAGATAATCTTCTCATCCACCCGATGCGAACGAACCATCCTCTGCGGCGGCTCCGCCCACCTCGTCGCCCCGCTGCTGCACCGCATGGATCCCGACGGCACAAACGTCGAGCAGCTCACGCAAAGCCCCGTCAGCGAGTTCTGCCCGTTGGTCCTCGACGACGGCCGCGTCATGTATCACCGCTGGGAATACGTCGACAAAGGCGCTCGCGTCTGCAAAACGATCTGGTCCATGAACCCCGACGGCAGCCGCCCGCAGGAGATCTACGGTGTCGGCGACGACACAACAACCGTCTACATGTACCCCCAGCCCCTGGACGCCAGCGGCAACCGTATCGTCTGCGTCGGCACATGCCACTTCCCACAGGGCGGATGCGTGGGCGCAATCATGCTGATCGATGTGCGCCAGGGTGTACTGCGCCGGGGACCCGATCCGGACCAGCCGGACTACATTCAATGGGACAAGAATTACGCGGTCGCCAACGTTACTCCGCACGTCTTCATCCAGCGCAGAACGGAGCCGGGCTGGCACTTCCTCGGTTCCGACGGCAAATACGTCCACGATCGCAACGGACAGAGCGGATTGCTCTATACCCACCCCTGGCCCGTCGACGGACAGAGGTTTCTGGTAGCGCACAAGGCCAACCCCGCCGACCACTACCAGAATGTACCCAACGCATACGCCATCTACCTCATCGACACGCAGGGCAGCCATCGCCTTGTTCACAAAGACGAGGCGCTTTCGTGCTGGCACCCGACGCCGGTCGTCAGCCGCAAACTTCCCCCTCTCATAGACAGCTTCCGCGACCCCGCCTACGCCGCAAGCAGCGAGGCGCTGTGCATACTTAACGACGTCTACCGAGGCATGGACGGCGTCAAGCGCGGCGAGGTCAAATGGCTCCGCATCAATGAGGCACTGCCTCGCTACTGGGACACTGGCCGACGCTGGCCCAACGCCACCAGCAGCTCCAGTTGGAAGTCCGCCCTCTGGCCCCGCGTCCAGTGGGGTGTCGTGCCCGTCGAAAAGGACGGCTCCGCCCACTTCACGGTGCCCGCCAACCGCAACATCTTCTACCAGGCACTCGACGAAAACTTCATGGAAATCCAGCGAGAAAGAACATACGTCAACTATCACCCCGGCGAGGTCCGTTCCTGCGACGGCTGCCACGGTCGAACCAACCGCACCGCACACGCCGAACGCCCGCAAATGCCGCTGGCACTGCGCCGACCGCCGAGCAAGCCGCAGCCGCAGCCCTGCGACCTCCTCGAAAACGGCGGCGACGGCCGACCCGAACAGGTCATCCACTACCCCACTGACATCCAGCCCATCTTCAATGCAAAATGTATCTCCTGCCACGGCAGCGAAAACCCCGCCGCCGGCCTCAACCTCACCGACAACCTCACCGTGTACTACAACGTGTCTTACGAGGAACTCTGCCGCAAACAGCTCGCCGGACCGATCATCGCCGAGTTCACATCATTCACACAGGGCGACCAGGGCAACTACAACGGCGCAACGCCGCCGCCCAGGAGCCTCGGCTCCCACAACAGCGTCCTCATGGCCATGCTCACCGACCCCGCGCACC
>JAWLHD010000072.1:0-12261 GCA_041690555.1 Anaerohalosphaeraceae bacterium | reverse complement strand
GGCACATATTAAGATTAATAGCCTCGGCCCCAATATTAGTAAGCTCCACAAACTCCGCCTCATCCGTGTTGGCATTCGGATCCGTCAACGGATGGTACATAAGTTCGGTAATCCGCAGACTCTGCGGCACGGGCCCGACCATAAACACAGCCTCGTTCAACGCGCTCCACAGTCCGCCGCTGCGCGATCGCGCGGTTACGCGTCTGCTGGCTGTGAGCCTGACGGGACCCGTGTAGCGAATTGCCGCACTCGATATGCCGCCCGCCGCCGTGCTCGGGTCGCTTCCGTCGAGGGTGTAATACACCGTCCTGCCGGGCGCACTGATTGTAAGGTTGAATGGATTGGCAACCTGTCCGCCCTGCCGGCTGAACGTCGGCGGCGCCGCGGCGTACTGCGAGGCGATCCGCGAATCCATCCATGCCACTCGGTCGCTTATCCAGCCCTTCATCCAGGCGATTTCCGCCTCATAAGTCGTCGCAATGTACCAGTTAGGCCATACATAAGCACCCAGCACCGGCCATCGCGCGAAGTTGCGTTTCTGAGCCTCATCAAGCAGCAGAGCCGCATCGTCGACATCCTTCAGCAGCCGTGACGTCGCAAACCCATCTCTTCGAAGGGCATACCAGCGATCCGCATATCGCAGCCTGAACGCCGCATCCTCGAACAGACGCGGATACCATGGATAATCCCCGCTGCCAATCAGCGAATAGTACCAGCCCTGCGGAGACCAGCCCTCAAGGTAATTGGCATTCCCCAGAGACAGGTTGTAGTCCCAGATGGGCCCCATGTTGAGTTTGTCGTTGCGGTCCTTATACATGAAGCTGCTGAGGCGGTACCCGTCTATGTTCTTGGTAAGTTCCACCATGATGTGAACGTCGATCCACGAGTCGACGTCGATGTATTTTGCATAGCCGTCAACGGGGTCTCGATAGTTCGAGCCGTAAAGAACGTTTTCAAATGTGTTGAAATACTGGGTAAGCCATGCCTTCTGCGGAACCGTAATCTCATGTTCCTTTGGTTCAACGTAGGCCAGGTTCTGCCCCCGACCGGTATAGAAACCGCGATCACCAGGGTCGAGCCGGTCCTTCTTGACTATGTAGCCGCCGCTGATCTCCGGCTCGAGGTTGTCCGAGGTTTCGAGCCTGGCTATAGCCACGCGGTTCTTGTCGCGCTTGATCTTCTCCATGAAAATGTAAACGCCCGCATAATCGGACATCGTTACCCTGTCGCCGTTGGCGTTGAAAAACACCTCCACGAAGCGCGTCCGAACGGTATACCGCCCGATGTCGTTGCTCCACTTGTAAGACAGATAATTGCGCATGAGCGACTTGTCTGAATACGGAGCATGTATTATCCAGTCGGATTCCGAGGGCATCGAAAGGATCGATACGTTCTTGTCTTCTCTGGCATCGTCCCACGTTTCAAACGCATACTGCTTCTTGGGAAACTGCAGCGAGCTGCTCCCCCGGAGTTTGAGGCCTCCCCAGCCGGCGAAGTCGACCGGACCCATCATCGCTGCGCGTCCGTCCGCTCCGGTGTCGATTACCACCGCCTGCACCGGCTGAAAGGCGCTTTCATAGATATAAAGGCCTTTTGTGTCTATGATGATCAGCGGAAGATTTGAACTGAATGACGCCGCCGCCGAATCGACGAAAACGTAGGGATGTATCTCCGTCTCTGACGGACGATAGCCCGCCCGAAAAACCTTCACCATCAGCGTCGTGATGTTCTGGATGCGAAGCGGCGATCCATAGGTCATACCGTTGGACAGCGTCGGCGCGGTACCGTTGGTTGTGTAACGTATGATTACATTCTGCATCGGGCAGGTAATTGCGACATCGATGGCGTTGGTATAGCAGCCGCCGCGATGGCTCAGTTCCGGCTGCGGCACGAAACCGTCGAAAGCCTCCCGGTTCGGACCGCCCGGCGTCGGCTCCGCAAAAAAGCTTTCCACCCCGAAATGAAGCCCGTATGAAACGTCCGACTTCTGAGGTGGATAGCCGAATTCGTTCGCGCCTAATTGATAGCCGGCGTATTCATGCACAACCGCAGCCCCGTCCGGCCCGATGAGCGCAAGATACTCCCCCCCGTCAGACAGACGGAAGTTGGTATGCAGATATCCCCGGTCATCCACAAAAGGATAATTGCCAGGGTGCTCCGACGAAGTCTTGCCGGAGGCAAAAACAAGAAGATAGCGTCCGCTCTCAACAATCGTCCCGTCCGGGAACCTCCACTGGTCCGGCTGACCCGATTTGTCCGTCAGATACCATCCGCCCAAATCGACTGGCCAGGGCGAATTGTTGTAGAGTTCAATCCAGTCGGCATACTCCGCAGCGCCGCCGACCTGCGCCGCGATAATCGAATCATTGTCGGCGAGAAACTCGCTGATGATTACAGGCGGCCGCTGATCGTTCCAGTACTCGGCAAGTCGGACGAAATCTCCGAAACCAATTGTTCCGCTGCCATCCAAATCCACACATGTATGACCCGTGGCGCCGGAATTTGCGAGATGCCACACCTCCTGATCGGTCAATTCACGATCGTATATGCGAACGTCGTCGATCAGGCCCCGGAAATACCGCAGCGTCGTTGCACACACGCCGATTTTGACATCGTTTGCGGGGGGAGAATTCATGTCTCTCGAGACAACCTGGCTGATCGTCTCCCTGCGACCGTCGACGTAAAGAGCGATGTTGTCGCTTGTCGTGCCGTCGCAGACTGCTGCGACATGGCGCCACTGGTTGTCGGCCAGTACGGTCGAACCGGTGATCGAGCCGCCGCCCACTTCGACCCTAAGGCGACCGATCTCGTCAACCCGCACAATCCATCGCTCGCCCGCCACCGCGGGTTCGCCCCAGGTGACAATCTCCCCATCGATTTCCGACGTGCGGATCCATGCCGTGCAGGTCCGCGGCGCCTTGCCAGTGATTCCCTTGAATCCGTTGATTACTACATGATCGTTCGCGCCGTCAAACTGCAGTGCGCCGCCGATCTTGCCGCCGAAGGGGTTCCATGATGGCTCGCCAATCAGTTCGCCATGCCGACCAAAACCCGACGAATCCGACGCTGTTGCCTCAATGGTCTCCTCAAACTTCCAGTGCCCGACAAGCCCGGGTTCCGTAAATGATATTTCAGGCGAAAACCAGCTTTCCGCCAGGACCAGCAGGTCCCGGAAATCCACCTGGCAATCCCCCGTGAAGTCCCCCAGCATAAAGCATGCCGATACAGACCCAATGACGACGAAGAACACCAAAGAAACCAAAACGCAATGCAATTTGTAGAACACTTCTCATCTGCTCCGTCGCCAGAGTCTGCTCACCCGCATACCACGCACGCACAACTGTAAATATACCAGAAAACCCCGCATTTTGCACCAAAAATCCGTGCAAGGAGTAAAGACGGCTTGAATACCTGAAGATGCCGCCGTCAATCGCGACAATAGCACCTCACCGCGCAGCACGGAACCCCATGATACTGCTCTCCTTAAGCGGCAACTGCGTAGCCCCCGTAACCGCATCGCAGGCGATGGGCAAAGCCATCCAGGAACCCCCGCGGACCATCCTGAAACCGTCCAAACCGGCATGGTGCGAAGTCGAATACCAGTCAGCGGTCCACTCCGCTACATTGCCCGCCATGTCGCAGACGCCATAAGGACTGTTGAACGCAGCGAAACTGCCCACCGGCGACGTGTATTCGAAGCCGTCTTCCGGCCCGTCGAAGTTGCAGCGGTAGACACCGCCCGCGTCAGGCGCCTCGTCGCCCCAGGGATACTTGCGAGCCGGCAGAGGATTGGGCATTTTTCGGGATTCGTCTCCGTCGAGGAAAAGCCCGCCCCTGAAGGCCTTCTCCCACTCCGCCTCCGCAGGCAGCCTCAGTCCGCACCAGTCCAGAAAGGCGATGGCGTCATACCATGACACGCATGTGACCGGATAATCCTCCCGGCCGGGAGCTACTGAATACATGAAGGACCCAGGTTCGCCTTGCCTCGTGATTCCGCACCGCGCTGTGCTGACCATGCGTTCGTTCCAGCCGCCGCCGGCAACTGCGGTTTCGTTGAGGTAGTCGGCGTACATGCCGACCGTCGTCTCGCAGCGGGCGATATGAAACAACGGAAGTTCAGAGACCGTCCGCCGCGTCTTCGTTTCGTCATGTCCGCCGCCGGGCACGCTTTTCATCTCGAAGCGACCCCCCGGGACCGCCGCCATCCGTAAGCCGCGCACCTTGACGCGAAGGTCTTCTATGTCGCCGCCAACCATCTTCTGCGTACCCCACCACACAATCGTCTTGCGCCCGGGTTTGTCCACAAGATCAACATCGCCTCGCAGAAAACCCGGATCGACCCTTCGCCATGTCTGCCCGTCGTCTGTGCTGTAGCGTATGAAAACGTAGACCGGATGCGAGGCTGATATGGACTCGTCGTTCAAATCGTATTCAATTGCGACACGCCGCCCAGCCAACTCTGTGGGGTCGCTTGCAATCTCAACGTCGGCGATTTGTGCCCACTGGCCACGGGCCGCGCCGCACAATACCACCAGAAAATATACCGCAATTCTACACACCATCGGCGTTCCTCACAAAGGTGTTCCACGATTACGCGTCAGACCTCTTCGGGCACGATCCAGGGACTGCGATACTGTCTCTTGAGAAACCGGTTGGCATCCACATCATTGACAATAGTCTCATCATCGGCGTTCCACACAAGCTTCCTGTTGCCCACGCGACAGGAAATGTTGGCCAGATGGCACAGCATCGCCGAGTAGTGCCCCTGCTCTGCGTCGGCATTGGCGGGCTTGCGGGTTCGGATACAGTCGATGAAATTGTCCTGATGCTCCTTGTCGGCCTGGCGACCATATTCGGAACGGCCAAGTTCGCCGTTGCTGTCAAAAGCCTGCCAGCCGCCTCCATGCCGCCCCACATAGACAAACCCCTTCGTGCCGCACACCTCGATCTTCGTGCTGCTGAACGGCCAGTCGGGAAACCTGTCGGAGTCGCGAACAACGCCGGGCGTCTTCTTCATATACGGCGCCCAGAGCGCCGCCTCCATCGTCAGGATCAGCGGACCGTATTCGAATGTCGCCATCTGTGTATCGGGGCAGTCTCGACCGTCCGTAAGGGAGTTCACGCCGCCGGCGCAGACAACCGTCTTAGGATACGCGGGATCACCGAGCAACAAACGCGCAAGGTCGATTTGGTGGACGGCGTCGCCGGCGATAGGACCGGCGCTGTACTCGTAGTAATTCAGCCAGCGGCGGCTCGGATTGTAAGGCAGCATCGCCGCCGGCCCGCACCAAAGATCATAATCGAACCCCGCAGGCGGCTCCTGATCCTTCGCGGCGCCGACCTTGGAATGCTGCATCATATTGAACACGCGCACCAGATAAACTTCCCCGATAGCGCCGGAGCGGATGTAATCGGCCGCCCGCCGCATGTATGGCGCGCTTCGCGACTGCATGCCAACCTGCACAATCCGGTTATACTTCCGCGCCGCCGCAATCATCTGCCGACCCTCCCACGCGTTATGCGACATGGGCTTTTCGATGAAAACGTCCTTGCCTGCCTGACATGCCATGATACTGCCCGGCACGTGCCAGTGGTCTGGCGTGGCGTTGATCAGCACGTCGACCGACTTGTCGTCCAGCACCTTGCGAAAGTCCTGCACCATCCTCGGCTGGCGGTCCTGCAATTCGCCGACCGACTCACGAGCACGCGCAAACCGTCGCGAATCCGCGTCGCACAGCCACGCAATCTCTGCATCTGACCGCCGTGCGAAGGCCTCCGCAAGATACGTGCCCCGGCCCCCCAGACCCATCACGCCAATGACCACGCGCTCGTTGGCCCCGCGGACACGCCCCCCGGGCAGAACCGACCATGCCGCTGCCGTGCCGACCGAAGTCTTCAGAAAATCCCTGCGGTTGAAGTTGCTGCTCATGCCGTGCTCCTTATTTACGTTTGACATGTTTGTTTCGATGATCGGTGGCGCGCTCGAAGTAATCATCAAGCAATTCAATCTCAAACTCACGCACCATCTCCTCGGCGCTTACGCCGCTGGTATTCGACGAAATCAAAACCGAGCCGAGATGACCCGGATCGCTTATCGTAACGCCGCGACCGTACTTCTCCTTCAGCGAACGCAGCCGACCCCAGTTACAGTCCAGATGCGCCAGCCGGCAATCCAGATTCACCGTCGCAACAGTATAATCGAAGTAGTTTGTGCTCGAACCCACAACCTTGCCGAGCGGATTGTATATCTCACTGGGCAGACTTGCCACCGCCCCCACAAAATGGCTGCGGCAGGAGTACGCCCAGTAGGCCTGCATCAGCCCCCCGTGATAAACACTGCTGAAGACAACAATATCCGGCTTCGCCCTGGCGTAGCGCAGCCGCAGTTCGTCGAAGTTAAGATCGAAGCAGATGGCAAACCCCACACGCCCGAAGTCGCACTCGGCGATGCAGATGTCCGCACCCGGCATGATGCCGCTGTCTATCTCGCCAATCGTGGGATAGTTCTTGTCATAAGTGGCGACGACCGCCCCCTTACGATCGAGCAGCACGCTCGAATTCCGCCATGTCCCGTCAGCCAGCCCCCGCTTGGCCGAATAGACAATATAGCAGTTGTTCTCCTTCGCCACGCCCGCAAAAAA
This sequence comes from Anaerohalosphaeraceae bacterium, assembly GCA_041690555.1. Taxonomy (GTDB): domain Bacteria; phylum Planctomycetota; class Phycisphaerae; order Sedimentisphaerales; family Anaerohalosphaeraceae; genus JACZKQ01. The sequence goes on along the minus strand of JAWLHD010000072.1, from coordinate 5,620 downwards.
ATCCAAAATCTGGTCGCCGCGAACGCGGTAATACTCCAAAACCTTTTCCTGCGAAACCCCGCTCGGCCGGTCGCACGCCTCCGGCAGCGCGATCAGGTCCGGCTTGTCCGAAAGCACCTGAGCAAGGCGACCCTTCCAGTGGGCGATCATCCGATTTACGATCACCTGCGGCGGCGTATCCCCCGGCACCGACATAGGCCGCGATCCGAGCGTGGCGATAGTAACCTGTTGACCAGGGTTAATAAAACCCCTTTGCGCACCTCCCCCGGCCTCCGCCGCCGCCACGGAACAAGTCGGCACAGCCGCCGCCACACCCAACAAAAACGCCCCCAGGAGCCGCCCCCATGTCCGGTTCAGAGCCACCACACCCATATCTTCCTCCAGCCGACCACACCTGCCTCGAAGATTCCGCAGCCGCAAAACCCTGCTGCCCGCAACCCCATCATATCCGCCCGCAAATCATTTGTCAAAACCCGCCGCGACATGTATAATACATCACATGAGCATCCGCTTTCTCAGCACGATCGGCGCAATCCTGATGGCGGCATGGCCCCAACTTGGCCTGGCGCATGCCGCGCCCGTCGCAGACCCCAATGTCCCCCTACATTTTGATCTAAACGCAGCGGGAGGCAGCACCGATCCCGGCGTCCGGATCGCCCCCTGGAAGACCATCCAACTCGACAAAGACTACGGCGGCCGATGGGTCATTGCCGGCGACCTTGACGGCGACGGCCGGCCTGAGATCGTCAGCGCCGAGAATTTCAACGTCTCCGACGTCCACTACACAAGCGCCGTAGCTGCCCAGAAACTCGACGGCACCGTCCTCTGGACCTGGGGCGATCCCGCCATCGGCCGCAAAGAGTGGCACCACGACGTCGCCTGCCAGATATGGGATCTCGACCAGGACGGACACAACGAAGTGATCGTCGCAACAAAGGGCTTCGTTGTCCGCATCGACGGCCCAACCGGCGCCGAGATCGCCCGCTTCCCAATCGAAGACGAGGCAACCGACTGCATCACCATCTGCAATCTCCGCGGCACCGCCCACCCGCAGGACATCCTCGTCAAGGACCGCTACCGCCGCATCTGGGCCTATGACCACCACGGAAACCTGCTCTGGACGGTTACCGATCCCGGCGGCTTTCGCACCGCCCACCAGCCCGTACCCGTCGACCTCGACGGCGACGGCCGCGACGAAATCATGGCCGGCTACGCCATGCTAAACCACGATGGCTCCATAAGATGGGTGTACAAGTCAAATACCGTCGACCAGCGCCGTGGTCACCTTGATTGCATGCGCGTCCTGCGCCGCGGCAAACAGCCGAAGGACTGGCGACTCGTCCTGACATGCTGCGGAGCGAACAATATCGCCGTAATCGACGGCGACGGCCGCGTTAAATGGGAACAGGCCGCACACCATTTCGAATCCATCAAGATCGGCTGCCTCTTCGGCGAACACGCGGGCCCGCAAATCGTCGTCGACATCGATCACCGCCCCTTCGGCGACAGCCCCTTATGGATCATGAGCGATCAGGGCGCCCTGCTCGCCCGCATCACCACCGACTACAGCCGCCACCACGCCCTGCTCGACTGGACCGGCGATCGCCTCGATGAGATCATCGTAGCCTTCGACGGCGCAATCTACGACAACAAAGGCCGATGCGTCGCCACGCTCATCGTGCCCGGCGCGCACGAAGCCGGCCGACAGCCCGTCGAACAGCAAAGCATCCTGCTCGGCGACATCGACGGCGACGGTGTCCGCGACGTCCTCATTGCGACCAATACTGCCGTATACATCTACCGGAATGAAAAAGGCGCCAGGACGACCGAAGCCATTCCGCTCGGCACCGGCCCAAACGTAACGCTCTATTGAAACAAGAGGTGAGAAAATGAAAAAGCAGACCCGCAGAGATTTCATGAAGCAGTCCCTCCTCGCCGGCGCCGCGATAAGTCTGCCGTTTTCGCGCGTGAGGGGAGCCAACGACGACGTCCGCGTCGCTGTCATCGGCCTGCGAAGTCAGGGCGCAAACCACGTCAACTGGTTTCGCAATCAGCCCGGCGTCCGCGTCGTCGCACTGTGCGACCCCGACCAGAGTCTGCTCGAACGCGAGCTGGCCAAGTTCGCCGAACGCAACGAAACCGCCCAGTGCCATCGCGACCTGCGCAAGCTGTTCGACAACAAAGACATCGACGCCGTAATAATCGCCGCTCCAAACCACTGGCACGCCTTGGCAACAATATGGGCCTGCCAGGCCGGCAAGGACGTCTACGTCGAAAAGCCCGTCAGCCACAATATATGGGAAGGTCGCCGCATGGTCGCCGCCGCCCGCAAGTACGGCCGAATCGTCCAGTCCGGCACACAGCGACGAAGCGACGCTGGCCTGCGCGAAGCCATCGAATACATTCGCCAGGGCCACATCGGAAAGATCACCCTCGCAAGAGGCCTCTGCTACGTCCGACGCGGCAGCATAGGCAAGGTCTCAGGACCTCAGCCCATCCCCGCCTCAGTAGATTACAACCTCTGGTGCGGACCCGCACCTATGGACCCCCTCATGCGCAGAAGTCTGCATTACGACTGGCACTGGGTCTGGCCAACCGGCGACGGCGACCTCGGCAACAACGGCATACATTTCATGGACGTCTGCCGATGGGTAATCGGCGCCGACAAACTCGCACCCAGAGTACTGAGCATCGGCGGACGTTTCGGCTACGTCGACGACGGCCAGACGCCAAACACTCAGATCATCTGCCTCGACTACGCACCCGCCCCCGTAATCTACGAAGTAAGAGGCCTGCCCAAAGCCGCGGTCACACCTGAAAACAAAGGCGCCGAGATCATGGACGACTATCGCGGCATCCGCATCGATGTCGTAATCCACTGCGAAGGCGGATACCTCGCCGGCGGATGGATCTACGACAACGACGGCAAGAAGATCAAACAGTTCGCACGCGACGGAGGCGGCGGCCACCACGCCAACTTCATCAAGGCCGTCCGCAGCCGAAAGACCGCCGACCTCAATGCCGACGTGCTCGAAGGCCATCTCTCCGCCGCCCTCTGCCACATGGGCAACGTCTCCCACCGCCTCGGCGCCGTAGCCGACGCCGACGAAGTTGCACAATCGCTTACCAATAATGCCGAAATGCTCGACGCCTTCCAGCGAATGGAACACCACCTGGCGGCGAATAACGTTAACTTCGACCAAACCCCGCGCACCCTCGGCGTACTGCTGGAGTTCGACCCAAACACCGAGACCTTCGTCGGAGCCCATGCCGAGGATGCCAATCGCCTCGCCGCCGGAACCTACCGAAAACCGTTCGTCGTACCGGCAGACGTCTGATCAGGCCTTCACTGCCAAAACGCGCACCGCGTGCCGAGCCAGAACGATCTCCTGATCGGCGGCGATCTTGTCTGCATTTCCGGTCTGCGGATCGAGCAGATAACGCTCGCCCTTCACCGACAAATCCGCCCGAAAACGCATATCGCCTTCGCCCTCATTGAACAGCATGTACCAGTCCAGACCTGCCTTCTGCACGTGCCGCACCCGCAAATCTTGCGCCGCCGGCAACACGCGAACGTCCGGCGGCGACAATTCATCGAGTCTTCGCACAAACGCCGCCTCGTCCGTCCCCGACCCCCACCGAAGCACGCGCCCCGCCTTCTCCAGCTTCTCGATCGCACCCGCCGCCCGCTCCGGCACGTCTACCTCAACCACCAGCGCCCGGTAATGCATGCCCACAATACGTATGCCCTCGCCGTCGACCTCCGCGTCTTCCCACAAATGCCTCGCCTCAAGATAATTGAAATCTCGCTGATGACGGAAGCACACCTGCGCCGCCCGCCAGGGCAGCGAATCGTTCAGCCCCAGAATCGCAATCCCGCAAACGTGCCGGCTGTCGGTATTGAGCTGGCACAGCCGCCCGCAAACGTCTGCAAAAGGCCCAAACTCCGGCCACCACGTATTGTTCGGCCCCACGTCCGGCGGCCGCTCATCTATCCTCGGCCCGCGAATCGAATAATAAAACGCATGCGGATACAGCAGATTGCAGCCGCGCACCATCAGCCAGTTGGCCAGCCATTTCATCTCCGCGAACGTAAAGTCGTGTCCGTAAGCCCCGCAAAACTCGTTCGAGTTCCGCCGCCGACCCAGATGAATCATCGCCGACGATGCACACTTCGCCTGCGTCGACTGCGCACCCTCCAGGGCAGAAGCCTTTCCCGGCTCGATGTATCGCCACACAATATCCTGCCCCGGAATATGAAAATACCGCAGTTGACCAATGTCGTCGGGGCCCGCCGGATGACCCGTCAGCTCGATGCCGTGACCGTCGCACCACCTCTTGATCGGCGCATAATACGTCTCCTCCAAACGCATCTGCAAAGCCCGATGATACTCATCCCGCCAGTGCCGCGCATCCGGCTCGTCTCCGTGCCAAAGCGCCGGCAGGTGTTCCGTGAAATCATAACCTAATAAACGATTCACGTGCCCCAGTATGCCCGTCGTCCCCGCAACCACCCCCCGCTCGCGCAGCCGACCGGTCATGCTCGGCTCGTCCGTAAATATCGCCTTCACCGTCTTGCCGAAATGACTGCCGAACTCATCATAGTACCGCTGATACACCAGTCGAATAAAGCACGCCACCGCATCCGGGTTCAGAATATCCCCAGCCGGCGGCGTATCCTCAGCCACTTCGCGTCTATCCGCCCGCCGTGCAGGATCATCGTCCCTGAAATGCAGCCCGCGAATCACCGAGTTGACCGGCCTGTCGACTACCGCAAGCCGATGACCGTCCGCCTTCCGCCGCACCACCGCAACGAGCGTCTGCTCCGCCGACAGCGACGGCTCCCCGTTTGCCCCGATCACCACCCCCGCCACCCGCTGACCCGCCTTCGCCTCGTCGAGGTCCACGCAAACCAGCCCCCGGCACTGATACGCCGCATTCTCCGCCACAACCTGCCCGCACGATGAACCGCTCGGATACATGCCCTCATCGTACAGAACCACCCACATGCCGCGCCGCTTTGCCTCCTCGACAGCAAACCGCATAAAGTGCAGCATCCGCTCGCTCATCCAGCCGATGTCCCGCGGCAGCCCGACTCGAGGATGAATCACAAATGCATAAACGCCGTGCTCGCGGAAGTCCGCCATCTGTCGGGCGATCTCGGCCTCGGTGAGGCGGTCGTTCCAGAACCAGAACGGCGCCATCGAATACTCCACGCCCGGCCGATGCCACCCCGCCGGCAGAAAAACCGCCGCACCTGCGGCGCCAGCCGACCCGCCCGACACAATCGCCCCCGCACCGAGACCCATCATCCCCAGACCCGCTGCCCCAATAAACTCCCGCCTGTCCATAACGCCATCCTTCCACAAAAAAACGGCTCCCCCGATAAAGGAAAGCCGTTGTTATATCACAACACAGGCCCGGCGTCAAAAACCGCCGCACCGACTAATAACCCGGACTCGGCGTCGCTGCCTCCCAGTTGATCACGTCATTGCCGTACTCGTGCGGCACCTTGCGCCGCAGAGACATCCCAAAACCGTCCGCCTCCACAGGCCAAGGATCGTCCCCCACCGGATGAGAACCGTCGCTGTACACCACCCGATCCACGCGGATGTACTGC
>JAWLHD010000071.1:0-12285 GCA_041690555.1 Anaerohalosphaeraceae bacterium | reverse complement strand
GATCGCCCGCTGTCTGCCCCGATGATAGTGCCCCCACAACTGCCGCCCCAGAAACGCCGCAAATCGCAGGTTCCACCGCACCGGAAACAGAAACAATACGAACACAACCACGCGAAGACCCGCATATGCCAGCCAGTCCGCAACGAGGTTTCGCTCCCTTTTCTTACGGTCTCGTTTCGACATCGAATCCTTCACAAGCATGCACTTATCACACCTGCCGCGCCCGCCAACCGAACACCGCCCCAAACGGCCCCGCCATTATCAACTATTCAGCCCACATGTCAAGAAACCGTGACGGATTTGACTAATGTTCTGCATTGACGATACCGCCTCAGCCGATATAATGCAGTCATAACCCGCATGAAAGGGGACCGCTATGGAGTATGAGAATAGACCGGGGTCCGACACCCCACCGCAAACGACACCGCCCGCCGGGTCGTACCAGACGCCAGTTCCGACTACCGCCGAACCGCGCAAGGCCAGCGGCTGGCGTATCTTCTGGGGCGTCCTCCTCGCCCTGTCCGTCCTGGCAAACGTGGTCCTCCTGTTCATGATCATAATGGTTGTCTCGCTCGTCATGTCCGGACCTCGCGAACTCTTCGATTCGCGCCGCGACGGTTTCGGCGAAGAGGTCCTCGTCAAGGGTCCCACCTCACGAAAAATAGCCGTAATCCGACTCGAAGGAATCATTGACGGCGCCCAGAGCGAAAGACTCAGAAAGCACCTAAGGGCCGCCAGAAACGACCAGAACGTAAAAGCGGTCATCGTCCGCACAATAACACCTGGCGGAACGGTCGCCGCCAGCGACCAGATGCACAACGAAATCACCAAATTCCGCCGAGAGACCGGAAAACCCGTCGTCGCCTTCATGCAGTCCGTCGCCGCCTCCGGCGGCTATTACACCTCCGTCGCGTGCGATAAGATCATCGCCGAGCCCACCGTGATAACCGGATCCATCGGCGTCATCATGAACAATCTGGTCATCAAGGAACTGCTCGAAGAAAAACTCGGTGTCCAGCCCGTCATAATCAAGTCCGGCCTCAAAAAGGACTGGCCCAGCATGTTCACCGAAACCACCGAAGAGCAGAAACAATACCTTTTCGACAAGCTCATCGGCCCAGCCTACGAGCGTTTTGTTACACTCGTCGACCAGGGCCGGGACGACCTCTCCGAACAGGAAGTCCGCCGACTCGCCGACGGCAGCATATACGGCGCCGAAGAAGCACTCGCCAACAAACTCGTCGACCAGGTCGGGTATTTTGAGGACGCCGTAAAACTCACCGAACGACTCGCAGGCATTCATGACGCACGCGTCATCGAATATACGCGCCTCTTCACAATTTCCTCGCTGCTGGGCGCCGAAGCAAAACTCGCTCCCTGGCAGGTGGACCGAAACACAATCCATGAACTGGCCGCACCACAACTGATGTACCTGTGGGACGGGCGATAATATGTCGAATTGATTGTACGTTTCTTGTGGAGGATTCATGGACCTGGCAAACTACTTCGAAAACACCGAAGGTCTTGGCGTGCTCGCCACCGCCGATGCAGACGGCAACATCGACGCCGCAATCTACGGCAGACCGCACATAATGGACGACGGCGCACTGGCCTTTATAATGCGGCAGCGCCTCAGCTATCACAATGTAATGGCCAATCCGAAGGCAGCCTATCTCTTCGTCGAAAAAGGCCCAGGCTACAAGGGCATCCGCCTCTACCTCACAAAAGTGCGCCAAGAAACGGACCCCGACCTGATCGACCGCCTCCGTCGAGGGCATCACGGCAAGACGACCGCCGAACCCGCCGACGAAGAAGCCCGTCTCGTCATCTTCCAGATCGACTACACCCGTCCCCTTACAGGCGATTCGACGTAGCAGGCTGAGCTGCCGCGTCCCATGCCCCGCGGAGCTTTTTATGAAACTTGCTGACGCAATTATGCTCGCCGCCTGCATAGGCGCATCCTTCCTCGCCGCCCTGCCCGGCGCATGGGCGGGCGCAAACGCTGCCTCCGATTGGTATGACGCGCTCTCCAAACCACCCTTCACCCCGCCCGGATACCTCTTCGGCATCGTCTGGCCCATACTCTACACCATGATGGGCTTCGCACTGTTCCTCATCCTCAAAACGCCGGCCGATCCAAAGCGCACAGCCGCTATCGCCCTCTTCGCCGCCCAGTTGCTCCTCAACACCCTCTGGACCCCGCTCTTCTTCCGCTGGCGCCTCATCGGAGTCGCCCTGCTCGAAATAATCGCCCTCTGGGTCTTGATCCTGCTGACCATCACGGCCTTCCAGAAAGTATCCCGCACCGCCGCCGCCTTGCTTGTCCCCTACCTGGCATGGGTCTCATTCGCAATAGTCTTGAATGCCGGCTTCTGGCTCCTGAACCGGTAGATGTTGCAAGAAGCATCAAATCCTCTCACTACGTTTTTTTGCGTATGATTTTCGCCGTTCGTGCGTCTATCCCCATTGGAAGGCCGCGTGTCCGGCCCTGTTTGGCAAAGTTCCATTGGAGATAACCGCATGATCAGGCTCGAAGAGCAGAAGCAGATCAAACCGATTTGTCCCCACTGTTCCGCGGCAATGGATACCGTCTGGATGCACGAATTGACGTCGATCCTTGGACGACGATACGTCTACTTCTGCCCCCATTGCCGCAAGGTCCTCGGCGTCTCGCACCGCAAGGGATTCTGGATGGGCTGAACAATGCCAGGCTACTGCAAAATGTTCAGGTGGTCCACCGCGCACGCTCCGCCCGGACTCAGCCGTATCCGGTTATACCCCTTCTTCAGCACGACCGCCTTTCTGTCCCATCCCCACGTCTGGCCTCCGCCTGTCCCCCACATCACAATCCTGCCGCGGTCCATCCCGTTAACGGTCAGCCCCGCATCGTCGCGACCCGACTCCTTGACATAACGCAGTTCCAGTACATAGGTACCCTCACGCGGCGCCTCAAACTTCCACTCCACCCATGCCCCCGCCGACGCGTCGCCGACCTCCACGTAGCCCTCGCCGGTATATCCTTGGCAAGTCGAGGCCTTTCTCGCATTGGCGAACTCCGCCTCCTCGGCCTCCAGCACAATGCCCCCCGCCGTCGGAGCCATCGACGACGGCTGCGGCGAACCTCCAGCAATAACAACGTCCTGGAGCACCTCATCCGTCAGCCCGCGCCAATCGCAGTAACCCACGCGATTCGTCCACAGCGGATTATCGTACCGTCCCAGCGCCAGACTGGCATACATCCTCCAGCACGCCGCCGCATGATTCAATTCGCGCACAGCCGCCTCACGATGCGGCGATCCGTCCGTCGCCCGAAACAACGCCATCTCCGTCGCCCCGCGAATCTTGTGCGCGTAGTACTTGCCCAGCCACGCCATTGTGCGGATATCCTCTAACGTCAGCCGCAGTTCCTTGTCCCCTCCGTGATCAAGCCGCCCTACGATCTCAATCGCCTTGTCCGCGTGCGCCTCGATCCGCCTCGCGACTATCGGCGGCGCGGTGCCGTCAATCGCCCTGCCGTCCACCACACTCTTAACATAAGCCGGTATTGAAATGTATTCGGTTCCACCGTGCGGACCCAGCGTAATGAAACGGTTGACGTCATGAAAACCGGTCGCCGTCTGCGCAGGCCCCGGCCGGCTCTTGCAAGCCTCGATGTACCACTGAAAGTCCAGCGCACCCCAGTGAAACCCCGTAGTAAGCGGATAGATCATGGACGCATGCTGCCACGCACTGAACAGATCTTCCCCCTTCGCCTGCGGATAGCGAGCCCCCAGCACCTTGATCAAACGCTCGTTCGTCAGCAAAGGATCATAACCAAGCCTGCCCCAAAGCATCCAGTGATACCAGTGCTTGACGACTTCCAACTGCCGGGGCGATTCCGGCTCGCTGCTGAGGAACTCGCGACCCCAGATGTACTGGTCCGAACCAAAGTAAAAACCCTTCGAGACTTCATGCGGGATGTTTGCGATGAACTCTCGAACGAAGTCCGCACCGCCCCACCGGAAGTAATAATTGTCGTCGTTCCGCAGAGTCCACATGGTCTTCACGTCGCCGATGTCGCCGACGAAGCGCTGATGAAAGACCTGCCTCGTCGAGCTGTAAACGTGCGCCTGTGCGTATTTGAAGCTGAATACAAACTCGATATTGGGATGGTCAATCACCGGCTTGAACTTGCGCGCAATATCCCTTGCACCGGCCTGATGCTGTCGGTGAATCAGCATGAACCTGCGATTCGGCTGTTCCGCCGCCGCGTCAAGAACGCCCCGTGCATAAGTCTCAAAAGCCCAGTCTTCCTTCTGCTCGAAGCTCGCGCCGCGCATGTTCTCCCCCGTCGTCAAACCGATCCCCGCCAGATCAGGATACGTCAAAAACATCTGCCTGACGCTTTTTCGAAAATAGTCCCTCGTCGTGGCGTTATCGATTCGGTCGGTGATCCCGTATTTGCCGTAAGTCCCGTTAACGAAGATGTTCCACGTAACGATATAGAAGTCAACGTTGCGCTCCTTGCCGTACCGCATCACCTTCCGCCAAAAGGCAACCTTCTCCTCGATGCTCATGCGCTTGAGCGTTTCCAGATTGTCAAGTATCTCCGCAGCGTCAAAACCCGTGCCCTCCAGGTCGTAGTACTCCTGCCAGTCAGCGGTCGATCGCTTGACGTCATCCAGCGCAATTTCCTCATAACCCGGAACCTTCACGAGAGAAGGAAACGGATGCAGACTCCACAGCGATATGAAGTTGTAGCGATATAGCGCAAGTGCATCGATGTATTCCTTCCAGAAGTCGAAATTCCACATCTCGGCGATATTGTTCTGTCCGGCGTCGCAAACATCGCTGTAACTCGGCGTCCGCGCATCCAGCGGGCAGTTGAACTTCGTCCCCCGCATCGTCATATGCGGATTAACGTCCGTCTCTTCCAAACCCTCCAGCCCGTCGGCCCTGATGATCTCCGCCACCTCCAACCCGCCGTACATCGCCCCCGCCGAATCCGCCCCCAACACCCAGCACGTCCTCGCGCTCTCGACCTCCGTCAGACGTATGCTGTACCCCTCCGGTTCAAGCTCCTGTGGAGCGCTCCCGCCTGCCGCCCGAAGAAGCCTCGCGACATTCGCGTCGGATACCGTCGACAGCACAATCCGAAGCGCGCCCCCGGCATATTCGATTTCAGCAGGCTCAAAACCCCGCAACTCACAGCCTCTTGTGCACAACGCATCGCCGATCTCATCCACTGCAAATCCGATCTGTGCATTGCCGCGGTCGTAGAAGACACTCACCGATGCGCACCAAACGTCCACACCCCCCAAGGGTGCAAGCAACACAATTATCAGTCGAACAGCTCTCAGTGCAATGCCGTTACCGCTCACTATCATTCCTCCAAAAAAAGCTAACGCCTTGGTCTCCGCCAAACCTGAACCAGCCAGGCCCGACCTTGCACATTTTAGCGGAAACCATTCAGGAATGCCAATAGCTGCACGGCAGCGCCCACCAACAAAACTGCCGCCCGGACAAAGAGGAAAAATGGGCGATGCAGGACTCGAACCTGCGACCCGCTGATTAAGAGTCAGCTGCTCTACCAACTGAGCTAATCGCCCGCCCTTGGTTTCGACCGCCCTCGGCGTCTGTATAACAAGCCCGCATATGATTCAAGCGTTCGAGCGGTAGATTTAAACCACTGCCGCCGCCTTTTGCAAGCCATTTTCCCGCCTTTTTCCGAAAAAACCGCAATGCTGGTTTTTCCGTTTGCCGCCAGCTTTATATTATGGATAATTATGCCGACCCTTAAAGGGAAGTTCGGTCCTCGGCGGCCTACGTCTGCGCCCGCCGCCTTTACGGCAGGACGCCGATTATCGGCCCGCCAGTTAAGTCGAATTTCTATGAACAGGACTGGGATGCTGGATGATATCCCGCCACACAAATACAAGGCTCCGCAGCGAGACTGACAGATCGGGCAATCTGACGCTCGGCTACTCTGGACGTCTGGATTCTGCAACGGTCGGCAAACTCTGGCGCCAAACCCAGAAGGTGCTCCAGTCTGCCCCCCCCGGCCGCGTCCGCGTACTGACCGACGAAGTCACATACTGTGACGGCTCCGGCGTTGCATTGCTGTTCTGGCTCCGTCTGCGGGGCCGCCGCGAAAACTTCACCGTTGATTTCGAAGGCCTCAGCAGTGACCTGCAAACCCGCCTCCAGAGGTTTGATCCCGAGGCACTCGCCAAAGAAGGCGCCACCCCGCCCCGCCCCGGCATTGCTGAAAACGTCGGACGCGCCGTCTGGGACTTTTTCCAGGATATAGGCGAGCAGCTTGTCTTCGTGGGCGAACTCACAATTGCGACCATCAAGTGCCTCGTCCGCCCAAAGACCCTCCGCTGGAAAGACGTATTAATCACTGCCGAAAGAGCCGGCGCCAACGCAGTGGGCATAATCGCCCTCATCGGCTTCCTCTTCGGCCTCATCATGGCATTCAGCTCCGCAATGCCCCTCCGGCGCTTCGGTGCCGATGTTTACGTCGCCGACCTCGCCGCTATGGCCCTGGTCCGTGTCATCGGACCCTTCATTACTGCCGTCATTCTCGCCGGCAGAAGCGGATCGGCGTATGCCGCCGAAATAGGAACAATGAAAGTGAACAACGAGATCGATGCCTTGACCACGATGGGTCTGGAGCCCGTCCGTTTTCTCGTAGTCCCCAAGCTGCTGGCAACGATGGTCGTCGCTCCCCTGCTGACCGTGATAGCCGACGTCTTTGGCCTTATCGGCTCCGGCCTTGTCATCCTGTCACTCGGTTTTCCGCTCGTAACGTATACAAATCACGTCAGGTCCGCCGTCGATCTCGATATCTGGCTTATCGGACTTCTGAAGGGGCTCGTTTTCGGCGCACTGGTCGCGGGAGTCGGCTGCCTGCGAGGTCTCCAGACCAAAACGGGAGCCAGCGCCGTAGGCATTTCCACGACACGAGCCGTCGTCAGCGGCATTGTCCTCGTCGTCGCCGCAGAAGGCGTCTTTGCCGTGCTTCTGCACTTTTTGGGGATATAGGCGTATATGAGCACACAAGCCGACCCGATCATACGAGTAGACAACCTGACCGCAGGATACAACGAAACTGTCATCCTGGACGACATTTCCTTTGATGTCGCCGTCGGCGAAGTCTTCGTAATCGTCGGCGGATCCGGCTGCGGCAAGAGCACACTGATGAATAACATGATAGGCCTGACAAAACCGCTCAACGGCAGCATACTGATTGACGGAGACGATATCGTAACGGAAGATGAGGACGTCAAACACCGAATCCGCCGCAAAATCGGAGTGATGTTCCAGACGGGCGCCCTGTTCGGCTCGATGACCCTCATGGAAAACGTCAGGCTCGCACTCGACGAATTCACCGACCTGCCCCGGGACGCTGCCGAGCTTATCGCCACAATGAAGTTGGAACTGGTTGGATTGCGTGGCTATGGAGACTACATGCCAGCCGAATTGAGCGGCGGTATGCAGAAACGCGCCGCAATTGCCAGAGCTATGGTCCTGGACCCGCAAATCCTCTTTCTCGACGAACCCTCCGCCGGCCTCGACCCCGTCACATCCGCCGGACTTGACGCCCTCATCAGAAATCTCGCGAAAACACTAACAATGACCTTTGTAATAGTAACACACGAACTTGCAAGCATTTACGCCGTAGCTGATCGGGTAATCATGCTCGAAAAAGATCTAAAAAAGATCGTCGCCGAGGGGACGCCGCAGCAGCTTCGCGATCGAACCGATAACCCATGGGTTGCACGTTTCTTCCACCGGCAGCCGCCTGAAAAGGTCGGGTATTAAACACAGACGAATGCAGGAAGGCCAGAATATATGAGTACCAAAGCGAATTACCTCAAAATAGGAGTCTTCGTCATAGCCGCCGTGGCCATCGTACTCGCCGGCATCATCACCCTCAGCGCCGGCATCCTGACCAGAGATACCCTGCTCCTCGAAACCTACATGGACGAGTCCGTCCAGGGACTTAGCGTCGGCTCCCCCGTACTCTATCGCGGTGTGCAGATCGGAACCGTAAGGCGGATAACCTTCCTGCCCACGGGTTACCCCGAAGAAATGAAATACGGCTCGCAGGCATATCACAAGTACAGCCGCTACGTCCTCGTCATCATGGCCGTTGATCGCGCCAATTTCCCCCAGGATGCCGACGATGACACCATCGGAACAATCATAAAGGGATGGGTCCTCAGCGGTCTCCGCCTCAAGATAGTCTACCAGGGAATCACCGGAATAAGCTACATCGAGGCCGACTATGTCGAGCCCCACCGACAGACCGACAAGCCAATCGAACTCGAGTGGGAACCGCATAACATCTACGTCCCCGCCGCCCCCAGCCTCTTCAAGAATCTCACGGATTCTATTGAATCCATCCTGGCAACCTTGAATACCATTGACTTTGAAGGAATCGCCGGTACGGTCATAGGCACCCTCGACACAATCAAGACCGCCGTCACCGATGCCGAAGTGCCAAGGCTCCGCGAAGAGGTCGTCGGCCTCACCTCCGATCTGCGTGAAACCAACCGCCTCGTAGTGGAAATGCTCGACAAGTCAAAAAGCACCGACGGAGTTAATATCCCCGACACCATCGCACAACTCGACAGGACCTTGCGGCGGCTCGACAAGTTCGTTACCATCCAGCAGTCTGAATTCGAGGAAATCCTGACTAATGTACGCCGCACAACCGAAAACATGCGAGAACTCACCGAAACCCTCAAGAAGTATCCCGGTTTCCTGATTGGCGGCCCGCCCGCACCGGAGGCATCACGATGAAAACCCGCACGGCACTGTCAATTGTGGTCGCATTCGCACTGATTGTAACCGCCGCCGGTTGTCAGGACGGCGCAAAGGCCATTCAGAGACAGCAGCAATACGTCCTCGACGTCGAACGCCCCCAATCCCTGCCCGCAGTTGCTGAAGGCGCAGACGTATTGAGGGTCCGCCGATTCACCATAGCAACACAGTTCGAGACCTACGAGATGGTCTACCGACGCAGCGACCTCGTATACGAATCCGACTTCTACAACCGCTGGTTCGCACCGCCCGCCTCCCTCATCACCGACAAGACGCGACAGTGGATATCGGAAAGCGGCGTCTTCGCACACGTCCTCGATTCTTTCAGCGCCGCAGACTACAACTACATACTGGAAGGCAGCGTCCTGGCCCTCTATGGCGACTACCGCCAGCGAGAAAACCCCAGCGCCATCGTACACATCCAGTTCACCCTCATAGACGAACACCGCCTCCGGGATTCCGTCGTTTTCCAGAAAAAGTACCGCGCCTCAGCCCAGATCGAGCGGCCAAACGCCTCGGCCCTCGTCCACGGCTTCAACGCCTGCCTTGCCGAGATCTTTACGTCCCTCGAAACCGACCTCGCCGCCCTGTCGGACAAGCAATAAGACCCGCCCTCCTTTAACATTGCTCAAACAGCCGGAGTACGCTATCATGCTTTATACAACAAACATAGAGCAATATGAAAATGCGGATTTGCCATGCGGCCGCCGGCACAAATAAAAGCCCATACGACTGTCCAGAAAATGTTCCTGTGGCTCCAGAGTGCCCCCGATGAGTGGACCTACAAACGCCGTATGGCCGTCTGGCTTACATACACAGGAAAACTTAACGCCCGCCAGGTGGCAAACGTCCTCGGCGTCAGTACCCAATCCGTCTGGCTTTGGGTCCACCAGTATAACCGCATGGGTCCCGACGGATTGAACCGCAAAGGCCGCGGCGGCAGGCGCCGCTCCTGCCTCACCCCCGCCGAAGAAACCGCCCTGCTCCGCCCCTTCATGGACAAAACACGAAACGGACTCAAACCCCGCCCCTCATCGCTCAAAAGCGTCATAGAAGACAAAATCGGCCGTCCCGTATCAATGTCATACGTCTACAGACTCCTCGCTCGCCACCGATGGTCGGATGTCATCGCCCAGTCGCAGGCCGCCGCCCGGCCGGTGCAACCCCCAACCGACTACCGAAAATACGCTATGCCCTGGCTGAACCGCGATCCGTCCTAATACTCTATCATTGATGTGTAAAAATTCTTTTTTATTGACACATCGCCCGATCACCGTCTATTCTCGACGACTCGCTGTTATTGTTTCATTTTCCTTGAGGTATTCATGAGTTCCGAGCATATTCCCGTACAGATATACAAAGACGACAAACAAGCCTGCCTGGCGGTCGCGGCCGAAATCGCCGACCTTATCCAGGCAAACAACGCACTCGGCAAGCCGACCGTGCTCGGCCTCGCCACCGGCCACACCCCCGTAAATGTCTACGCAGAATTGATACGGCTGCATCGCCGCGAAAACCTCGACTTCTCAAGGGTAATAACTTTCAATCTCGATGAGTACTACCCCATCGAGCCGTCCGTCATCCAGTCCTACCACACATGGATGCACGAAAACCTCTTCAAACACGTCAATATACCGCCCGAAAACATCCACATACCACGCGGCGATCTCCCCCAAAGCCAGGTCGAAGCATTCTGCGCCGACTACGAACGCAAGATCGACGCCGCCGGAGGCATTGACCTCCAGATCCTCGGAATCGGTCGCAGCGGCCACATCGGCTTTAACGAGCCCGGCTCCGCCCGCGACAGCCGAACAAGACTCGTAAACCTCGACAAGGTCACCAGAAAGGACGCCGCAAGCGACTTCTTCGGCGAGGAGAACGTCCCCCAGGGTGCAATCTCAATGGGCATCGCGACCATACTAACAGCCCGCAGAATCTGCCTGCTGGCCTTTGGCGAGCAGAAAGCCCGAATACTCCAGCGAGCCGTCGAAGGACCCGTGGACGATCACGTAGCCGCAAGTTTCCTCCAGGACCATCCAAACTGCACCTGCCACATCGATGCCCCCGCCGCATGTTGCCTCGCGCGAGTCGCCACACCCTGGCTCCTCGGGCCTTGCCGATGGGACGAAGTACTCCAGCGAAGGGCCGTCATCTGGCTGTCACAAAAACTTAAAAAAGCAATCAGCAAACTCACAACGGAGGATTACACCGAAAACGGACTCGCCGAACTCCTCAAACTCGCCGGCCCCGCCGACGACCTTAACCGCACCATATTCCGCCGCCTCATGGGCACGATCACCAACCGCCCCGTAGGCAAAAACGGTAAACGCCGCGCGCTCGTACTCAGCCCCCACCCCGACGACGACGTCATCTGCATGGGCGGAACCCTCATCCGCATGGCCGAGCAAGGCCACGAAGTCCACGTCGCATACATGGTCAGCGGATACCTCAGCGTATTCGATCACGACGTCAGCCGACACGCCGACTTCGTCCGCGGTTTCAACTCGATCTTCCACCTCGCCCCCGAGGAGTCGGCACGCATCGAGCAGCATATCGACACCTATCTGTACCACAAGAAACCCGGAGACGTCGACTCCGCCGAGATACAGAACATTAAAGGCCTCATCCGCCGTGCCGAGGCCGTCGCCGCCGCAAAGGTCTGTGGAGTCGACGAAACCACTCTCCACTTCCTCAACATGCCGTTCTACAACACCGGCAGAGTCCAGAAGCTTTCTATCGGCGATGAGGACGTCGCCATCATCACACGACTCCTCGATTCGATCAGCCCCGATGTTGTCTTCGCCGCCGGCGACATGTCCGACCCGCACGGCACCCATCGACTCTGTCTCGAAGCCGCTCTCAAAGCCATCGACATTTACGCGGCTTCCTCCGGCAAACGCCCGGAGATATGGCTCTATCGCGGAGCATGGCAGGAATGGGAGCCCCAGCAGATCGACATGGCAATCCCCCTCTCTGCCGAAGAGGTACGCCGCAAGCGAGCCGCCATATTTCGTCATCAAAGCCAGAAGGACGTCGCAATGTTTCCCGGTCCCTACGACGATCGCGAATTCTGGCAGCGCGCCGAAGAGAGAAACCACGCTACCGCCCGGACGTACGATGCACTCGGTCTCCCCGAATACCACGCACTCGAGGCATTCGTCCGCTACCCGCTTGTTTATTCCATTAACTTCCAACGTCAACTCGTGGGGGCCGGAGATGAAACCTGATGCCTGCATATAGCCTGATTGAACGATACTCCCGCAGGGTCAAAGGACGCAAATTCTCCGTCGTCCTTCCCGAAGGACACGACGAGAGAGTCGTTAGCGCTGCGGTGAGATTGCGGGACGAGGACATCGCCGTCCCAATACTCCTCGGCGATCCGCACCAGATCAGGAAGGCAATCCCCCCAGGTACAGAACTCCGCGGCATACTCACCATCGATCCAAAAACCAGCGGAGAAATCGACCGGTACAC
>JAWLHD010000070.1:0-12318 GCA_041690555.1 Anaerohalosphaeraceae bacterium | reverse complement strand
CCTGCTGGCGCCCTCTATGGTTACTGATTCAATCACGGCATACGACACAGAGACCGGCGACGAACTGTGGCGGTTCTTCTGTGAAGGACCCGTTCGGTTTGCACCTGTCGCATGGCAGGGCAAGGTGTATTTCGTCAGCGACGACGGCTGGCTGTATTGCGCGAACGTTGCCGATGGCGCGCTTTTATGGAAGGTCCGCGGTGGACCGTCGGACCGCAAGGTGCTCGGCAATGACCGCCTGATCTCCACTTGGCCGGCGCGAGGCGCGCCCGTCATTTCCGGCGGCGTTCTCTATTTCGGGGCGGGCATCTGGCCTTTCATGGGCACTTTTGTTTATGCGATGGACCCGGTGACCGGCGAGGTGATCTGGGTCAACAGCGGCGCCGGTCCGATGTACATGCCGCAGCCGCACGATGACCCGGCGTTTTCCGGAGTTGCGCCGCAGGGGTATATTGCCGCCTCAGGCGATACCCTGCTTGTTACGGGCGGCAGGGCGCGTCCGGCTGCATTTGACCTGGCTACGGGCGAGTTCCGCTACTTCAAACATGCCGACAGGGCTTACGGCAAGTTCCGAGGCGGGTATGATGTTTCGGTCTGGAGAGACTGGTTCTTCAATTTCGATGTCATGTACAGAATTGGCGACGGAACCGTGGTTGCGGCTGCGCCGGCTGCGGTTCTTTCGCCGGACGCCGTCGTTGGCCTGCACCAGGATGGCTCACTGATGGCCTATATCCCCCAGGCCAAAGGCAACGCCCGCGGGCTTTGGAAATCCAAGGTCGAGGTTGAGCTTGACAGCATTCACCTGCAGGCGGGACGCCGCCTCTACGGCAGTGGGCCGGGCGGCCTTGTTGCAGCGATCGACATACCCGATGCGGGCGGGCAGGCGGCGGTCTCGTGGCAGGGCAGAGTTGATGGTACGGTCTTCACAATGCTCAGTGCCGACGAGAAGCTTTTTGTGGTAACAACCTCAGGTCATATCTACTGCTTCGGCGCCGAATCAGTGCGTCCGAAGTATCACGAGCTGCTCCTGGCGGATCTGCCTGGTGCATCAGTCGAAAGGTCCGAGGAGGTGCGAGGGGTTTTGGAGGAATCGGCGACAACCGAAGGTTGGTGCCTGCTCATGGGCGTCGGCAGCGGACAAATGCTTTGTGAGTTACTGCGCCAGTCCGACCTGCATGTGATCGTATTGGAATCCGATGTTGAAAAGGTGGCTGCATGGCGCAGCAGACTTGCAGAAGCGGGCATGCACGGCACGAGAGCGGCGCTTTTGTCGGGCGATATTGGGTCGGTTGAACTGCCGCCGTATTTTGCCGGGCTCGTGCTTTCGGAGGAGCCGCTCGCCGCCGCCGCGACGCGCGCCGACCTGCGGCGTCTGTTCGAGGTGCTGCGTCCTTATGGAGGATCTGCGTGGCTCCCTGCCGGCGACTCGAAGAATCGCCTCGGGCATCGGCAGTTCGCCAGGCTCATCCATGCCCTGGATTTGCCAAATGCAAGGGTTGCTTTCCATGATGGTTTTTCAAAGCTGACGCGCCAAGGCGCTTTGCCAGGCTCCGCCGACTGGACGCACCAGTACGGGGATGCCGCCAACAGCGTCTGCTCGGAGGATACGCTTGTCAAGGCGCCGTTAGGGCTGCTTTGGTTTGGCGAACGAATTGATTTCGGTGACGTACTGCCGCGACATGCACATGGTCCTCCGCAACAGGTTGTCTCCGGCAGGCTTTTCATCCAGGGCGTAACGTCGATGAGCGCCCGCGACGTGTATACCGGCAGGACTCTCTGGAAGACCCCTCTGGAGGAGCTCAACACGTACGACATCTACTATGACGCGACGTTTGTGGACGATTTCCGGGACACTACGTACAACCAGGTTCACATCGCCGGGGCCAGTGCCCGTGGTGCGAATTTCGTCGCGACGGACGACCGCGTATATATTGTCCAGGATCGGGCGTGCCTGGTGCTTGAGGCAGCCACAGGCAGGATTTTGGACCGCTTCATAATTGCCGATTCAATCAGCGGCGCACCCGCCGAATGGGCCTATATAGGCGTCTATGAGGATTATTTGATCGCCGGTTCAGGATTCGCCGAGTACTCGCGGCTGATCGGCCCGGACGCCAACTGGCTCAAGTGGACGCGATATGCGGATCGACTCGCCAGTAAGGGCCTTGTTGTCATGGACCGCCGCAGCGGCGAGATATTGTGGTCGCATACCGCGCGTTTCGGCCTGCCGCACAATGCCATCGCAGTTGGCGCGGGCAAAATCTTCTGCATGGACCTGCTGCCGCCGTTTGCGCTCAGGGCCTCCGGCGGACATGGCGATCCGTCCACGGAGTACCGCCTGCTGGCGCTGGACGTCCGAGACGGCAGGGTGCACTGGCAGAAGGACGCCGATGTCTTTGGCGGCTGGCTGGGTTATTCAGCAGAGCATGATGTGCTCATCCAGGGCGACTGGCCGGAGGGCGATGACATGGGACCGTGGAAGAGGTTCGATCGTATCATTGCACGGCGCGGGGACGGTGAGCTGCTCTGGGACAAGCCGATCACTTACAACGGTCCCTTCATATTGTGCGGCGACCGCATTATCACCCAGCGAACGCAGGGCAGAACGGCGAGGGCCTTCAGCCTTCTGACCGGTGAGACCATTATGCGGACGCATCCGCTGACCGGCGAGACCGTTCCCTGGGAGTTCATGCGGCTCAAGGGGTGCAATACTACTATCGGCGCAAGAAATCTGCTGACTTTTCGCTCGTCGGCGGCCGGTTATTTCGACCTGACCAATGACGGTGGGACGGGCAATCTGGGCGGTTTCAAGTCGGGATGTACCTCGAACCTGATCGCCGCCAACGGGGTTCTCAATGCGCCGGACTACACGCAGACGTGCACTTGCAGTTTCCAGAACCAGACATCCCTTGCTTTGGTGCACATGCCATCGTCGGACACGTGGACGTTCAACCCGATACAACAGAGTGACCGGCCGATTATCCGGCTGGGGATCAATTTTGGAGCGCCGGGAGACCGGATGGCGGACGACGGCACTCTTTGGCTGGATTATCCGAGCGTTGGGGGGCGGTCTCCGCAGGTCGATATCCAGACGAAAGGCCAGTTGCAGTGGTATCGGTATGATTCTTCGCATATTGGGGCGGGGGAGCTGCCGTGGGTGTGTGCGTCCGGGGTCGAAGGGCTGCAAGAGGTTCGGATACGTCTGGCCAGAGAAGAAGATTATGAGGCTCTTTATGCGGTGCGGCTCTATTTTGCGGAGCCTGAACAAGCC
Organism: Anaerohalosphaeraceae bacterium; assembly: GCA_041690555.1. Taxonomy (GTDB): domain Bacteria; phylum Planctomycetota; class Phycisphaerae; order Sedimentisphaerales; family Anaerohalosphaeraceae; genus JACZKQ01. Next base: position 9,050 of record JAWLHD010000070.1, on the reverse strand, counting down.
GATGCGCAAAGTCGTATGTTCGATGTGATGCTGGACCGTCAGACCGTCATTGAGGGATTCGACGTGGCGACGTCGGCCGGCTCGGGACGGACCGGTATAGTTCGGCAATGGAGGCGACTGCCGCTCAAGAGGGATTTGGTTGTCGGGCTTAAGGGGGTCAAGGGTGAGACCCTTATCTGTGGGATTGAGCTGATTGCCGAGTCTGAGCTTGCGGAAAAATAAGCGAGGCGATTGACATTTTGTCGAAGATGCAATAGAATGATGAGTTTGAGAGAGCCGTAAACATTTTGAGGAAAGAAAGAGAATATGTTGCATGATATGCTGAATATACAAGCGTTTGGAATGCCAGGGGGCTGGGAGTGGATGATCGTCCTTGTTATCGCTGTTTTGATATTTGGACGTCGGCTTCCTGAGATCGCCCGCGGACTCGGCAAGAGCATCACGGAGTTCAAGAAGGGGATCAAGGATACGGAAAGGGACATTACCGAGGCTGTCGATGAGGCGGACCGGATCGCCGACAAATCGGCGAGCTCTGGCGGGGAAGCGGTGAACAGCGATTAGCACATTGTTGTATCCGCAATAGTGATTCTGTCATCACCCGGTGCGCAGAGTGTGGGGGTTTTGCATACAAGGGCATCTGTAATTACTCTAAATATAAGCGGGCAAATAATAGCCGCTTAATCTCTTAATTCGGGCCCGTATGTCGAGTCATTTTTCTTGCGTCTGGCTCGCCATATCCTGCAGAAGAGTATGCTTGCCTCATAGAGGCCGTACAGCGGCACAGCGAGCGACAACTGTGACATTGGATCCGGGGGGGTGGCCATTGCGGCGACAATCACGATGCCCAGGATGACAAACTTACGGTTTCGCCTCATCGCGTCCAAAGAAACAAGTCCCAATCGCTCGGCAAAGACCAGTGCGATAGGCATCTGAAAGGCGGCGCCGAATACCAAGGTCAGCGAGAAGACCATATTTACGTACTTCTGCAGCGACCAGAACGAACGCAGGCCCATTGCGGCATCGAAGCGAATCAGAAAACGCATCATCATCGGCGCGACAAACAACATGAAAAAGAGCCCGCCGGTGACGAACAGCACTCCGCTGATGGGGGCAACGGTGTGGACGTATTTTCTTTCGCGTTTGTAGAGCCCTGCTGAGACGAATGCCCATATCTGCCAGATCAGCCAAGGTGAAGTCAAGATGATTCCGAAGAGCATGCAGGTTGTCATGTAAACCAGAAAGCCTTCGGTTGGTTTAAGTGCCACGATTACTGCGGTAGCCTCGGACAGGCCCGTCGTGCCGGCAGCACTATCGATGAGGAGGCCTTTTTGTTTAAGATCTTCCAAAGCATTTGCAACCTGGTTGGCGGTTGCGTAGACAACGAAACCTGTATTGGGATGATGGGCGATAACCGCAGCCTGCAGCATGGGCGGCGGGGTGTTTCTCTGCGGCTGCATCAGGTTTTCATTAGGGTCGTTTTGGCTGTCTGGAGTTCGCAGGGTGTCGTTTTCGAGTATTGTGAGCAAGTCCTTGATGGAAACATGGGATTGGTAGGTCTTGTAGCCCTGGTCTGGGGCGTGTGTAACGAGGACTGCCTGGATTTGGTCGCTTGTCTGCGGGTTGTGGCTCTGGGCCATCCTGGACGTGCGGAGTTTCTCCACCTCTTTGTTGAAAGGGCGGCTCATCACTCCTATCAAGACCTTGCCAAAAAAGAGGCATACGACCATTCCGATGACCAGGCCGGTCAGGGCGAGGATGAGTCGTGCCCGGAGTTCCTCGAGGTGGTCTCCGAGGCTCATTGATTTAAGCTCTTCCATCTCTTTTTGCGGCATTTAAGTAACTCAGCGTTTCAGTTTGGAAATAAGCCCCTTATTGTATCGGAGAGGCCGGGCAGAAGCAACTTGTTTTTGAGTTGTTTTCACGAGTATGGGGTCCGGCAGGATTGGGTTTGAAGGGGTTTGCTTTTGGGGGGCGGGGGGTGATGTCCCTTGGGTTGTTTTTGCTAAACCCTTATGTGTGAAGTGTTTATGTGTGTTGATAAATTGTTAAGATTGGCTTTGTTTTGCAAAATCGGGTTTTGGGGGACGGACGTGGCGCGGGCGGCTGCTGCGTAGAGGCCTTGTGATCGCCCCTTGCCAGTGCGGCGTTGCGTTGTCCGAATCGCTGTTTTTGTTCTCATAACTCATATATTATACAACATGTTTGACTAATGTCAAATTATCTCGCGATTTTATTATTGAGAATTTGCTGTTGCCAGCCCGATGGCTATACGTAGAATCTTTGCCGGCGGGTTCGATTCGGTTGCAGAATTGGTTGAGAAGGGCGCGAATCATGGGAGATTTGCTTTGTTTTTTTGGCGGGGTGGTTTTTCTGTCGTCGATTATTGCGCATATCTGGGTGAAAGTGCGCATGCGTCCGGAATCAGACCTTGAGGAGTATCATTTCGAGTTCGAGGAGCACCATAGCGGTTATTCTCGCTATGAGAGGTGGTCTCGGATTACGTTTGTGGGGGCGGCGGCAGGGGCTCTGCTGCTTTTCACCGGGCTGGCGCTTTGAGGGAGATTGGGGACAGGGGGAGTAGTGGGGCAAATAAGTAGACAGTGGGGTGGTTGTTGGCGGGGGCTTTTTCATAGCGTTGCATACAGCAGCCTGGCTGCGCGTGTTTTTTGCGGGGGCGGCCCCCACTTGCGCAGGGGTTGAATATAGCGGAGGCGCCTTCGGCGAGACTGGTCTTGTGGGTGGGGGAGGTGTAATTGGGATGGGTAGGATGTTGTGATGTTTGCCTTTGTTATCGGAGGAGGTTGGGCGGCATTGCTGCGGGAGGGTCGGATAATATTGTTGTTCAGAGATGGAGAAAGAGAAAATCGGGGTTGGCGGGAATTCGGTGGTTGTTTGAAGGAAAATGAGATAACGCGAGTGCCGATAAATGCTGCGGGATAAATACATTTGGAGAGCCAAGTGAGACTGCGAGAGGGGTTGACTTTGGTAGAAGTGCTGATGGTGGTCCTTATTTTAGGGGCCCTTTCGGCGATTGCGGTGCCTCGGTTGAGCAGGAGCGCGGCGACGGCGAAGAACAGGGCTTGTGCGGCCAATATCGAGCGTATGAATTCGCAGATCGAACTGTATCAGCACGACACAGGGTCGTGGCCGGCGGCACTGACGGATGTTACGGAGAAGGTACAATACTTCGGGGGGGAGGATGTTCTTTGTCCTTTTGGGGAACCGTATGTGCTGGATCATTCGCGGCACCGCGTGATAATGCACGAACATGCGGGTGAGGTCTCCGCGGGGACAGATGGGGGCGGCGGCGGCGGCAGCGGCGGCGGCGGCAGCGGCTGGGGCCGGTGGGGGCGAGGCGGGTCAGGAGGTGGAAGAGGCTGGCAGTGGGGCTGGAGCCGAGGGCGGGGAAGGGGTTTGCAGAACAGACCTGATGCTCCCGGGCAGGGCAATAGCGGCAATCAGGGACAGGACCAAGGCCAAGGCAACAGCAGTAATCCGGGGCAGGGCCAGGGCAATAGCGGCAATCAGGGACAGGGGCAGGGGAATAGCGGCAATCAGGGGCAACCATAGTGGTTTTGCGTTCGCGGCATTGACGACCTGTTTTTGTTAAGGCGCCGCGCAAAACCGTTCGGGGCGGCGGTCAGTCCTGTCGCGCGTGGGGACACCGCGAGTTATGACAAGTCGGCTGGCATGTGGCGCGGGGAAGATGGGCTTGGCACGTTTACAAGGGCAGGATGGCCTCGCTACTTCACAAGGGCAGGATGGCCTTGATACGTTTACAAGGGCAAGATGGCCTCGCTACGGCAGCGGAGGATGTTTGCCCTTGACAGCGGTTCGGGTGAGATTATGATTGCTTACAGGCGATTTGGAGAAGTGGAGCCAAACTGCCGATAAAATGATGCAGAGTGGTGGATTATTGCATGATTGTCGACTGCCATACTCATATTAATTGTCCTTCGAGCGAGATTGATGCAGGTGAACATCGGGAGGCTACCCGGCGGGTGGATGCCTGCATAGTTCTTGCGGTTGGGCGCGGCAACGGTCTTGAGGCCAGCCGTGAGTTGAGCGCTCACACGTCCAAGCACGCGGAGCTGGTTGGTTTTGCGACGCTGAATCCGCTTCGTGACGGTGTTGATGCGGGCAGCGTCAAGGCGGCGACGCGGGACATAGGGCTCAAGGGGCTTGTTCTTTACTGCTCGGGGGGGAAGTTCCATCCGACGGACAGTCGGGCGATGAAGCTTTACGAGGCGGCGGCGGAACTGCGGCTTCCGGTTTTCTTTCATAATTCATCGACATACAACTCCGACAGTATCCTTCAGTATGCGCAGCCTTATCTGCTCGATGAGGTTGCCCGGCAGTTTCCCACGCTGAGGATCGTGATAGGGGGCATGGGTCTTCCGTTCCTGTCGCAGACGATATGTATGCTGGCCAAACATGAGCATGTGTACGCAGATTTGTCGATATTACCTTTTAAGCGTTGGGAGGTTTACAACACGGTAATCAACGTTTACGAGGCCGGGGTCATGGACAAGCTGCTTTTCGGCAGCGGGTACCCGATCTGCAGGCCCGACACGTGCATTGAGGCGCTGCTGGGTTTTAACATGCTGCTGGCAGACACTAATCTGCCGAGCGTTCCTCGGGAGGAGATACGCAACGTTGTTGAGCGGGAGACGCTGAGTGTTCTCGGCATAGATTAGGCGCAGGGAGACTAAGCAACCCTGCGGGGGGTGTCAAGACCTTTTTAGCAAAGGATACTTCCGTTCAATTCAGTTTTGCCTGTTTTTCCTGTTCAGAGAGGGCATCCCATTTTTCGGGGCAGCCGGGGCAGCAGAAGGCAATTTTCTGGCCTTTGTATTCTCTGGTCAGGGCCGCGGTTACTCTTTCGGGGACGATCCTGGAGCCCATAATGGGGCATGTTGTGTTTGCAAATTGCGGCTGATCATGGCTGACGTGGGTGGAGTGTTCGGCATGGTCATGTCCGGCGTGGCCGTGGTCATGTTTCTTGCAGCCGCCGGTGATGAGGACGGTCATCGCCGCCAGGGATAAGGCGGCGGCAAGGGTGATTTTTTTTTGCGTCATTTGGAGTCCCTTTCAGTTTTGTTGCTTGAAACAATATTGCTCCGCACCAGTTGGCTTTGTTGTTCGTAACGAATAAATCGCCAAAAAGGTTGCACGATTTCGTCTTCAATATTATAATGCGGCCATACCGAATCTGTTCAAACGAGAGTAACGAGAGGCTTATGGTGAAATCAAACAGAAAAATTCTGGTCTCCATCGTGCTGGTCATGGTCGGGTTTGGTCTTGTTGTCTACGGGGCGTGGTTTCACGTGGTGAATGTTCATCCCAAGGAGGGCGAAGCGGCGGCGGTTGAGACGCGTGAGCCGGAGGCTGTCCGTCAGGCATCGGTTGGGGGTCTTGAGCGGGACGATTCGGGCAAGATCAAGCAGACGTATACGGGGGAATCGCCCGAAGCCTGCGCGACGTGAGGCAGTTAGGCCGCAGACTGTGGTGTCCATGGTCAAAAAAACGAGGTTCAATCGATTTGTCCGGCGGATTCTGCCCTGGCGGCTGTGGGTTCAGGCGAGTTTTCTTTTTGTCTGGTTAGGGCCTTTCGGTCTGCGGATGCACAATGTTTGCGGGCCGGTTTTTCACTGCTATGCATGTCCGCTGTCGACGTTTGCGTGTCCGATCGGGATAATGGCGCAGTTCAGCGCTATCCACGTTGTTCCTTTTCTTGCTATCGGTACGGTTCTGGCGGTTGGGGCGTTATTCGGTGCGCTGATCTGCGGGTGGGTTTGTCCGTTCGGTTTGCTCCAGGATCTGGGGGCTAAGGTTCCCATCAGGAAATTTCAACTGCCGCTATGGGTGGGGTGGTTTCGTTACGTGGTGCTGGCGGGTGCGGTGTTTGCGATACCGTGGCTTTTCGGTGAGGGGCATCCGCTGTTTATCTGCCGGATATGCCCTGCAGGTGCGCTGGAGAAGGCCGTTCCGGACGTCATCACCCAGGCGGTTACGGGCAGGGAGATCGTTTGGCCGAACGCGGTCAAGATCACGATTGTCGTTACGATGATTGTTGCGATGTTCATAACGATCCGTCCGTGGTGCCGCGTGTTGTGTCCTCTTGGGGCGATCTTCGGTTTTCTGAACCGATTCAGCGTTGTGTCGATGCGTCTTGAGGAGCAAAAGTGCAGCGCTTGCAAGCGTTGCCGTACGTTGTGCGTTTACGGCGGGGCGCCGGACAAGGACCCGAATCATCACGGGTGTCTGCGGTGCCTCGAATGCACGCGGTGCGGGCCGGGGGCATTGACCGTGGGGACGGTGTTTGGGCCCGAGGGGGCGGGCGACAATCGGCCGGAACCGGAGACGGTCAAGTCTTAGGTGGTTCGCCATTCATTGGGTGTCTGCGCGTCATCGGGGGTCGACATGCTCTTGAGGCGGAGGCAGCCGCAGAATCGCTTGCGGTAAAGATCGTTGTTCAAAGCAAGAACGATAAATGGCAGCAGCAACAGATAGACCACACAGCCGATTAATGCGGCTCCGAGACCGACCGCTCCTATCATGCCAAGAAGGGGCGTGCGTACTCCCGCGAGTATTGAGATCAGCGTCATGGGCACAACCCATGCCATCATCATGCCGAGGGACAGTATGATGCACCATGCGGCCAGCCAGACGGCGAATTTGCCGCCGGAGTATCGCCTGCGGCAGAATACGGCGGCCAGAACGAGGGCGGCAAGGGCGACGGTGGCCATTATGCCCAAGGGAACGGTGAAGGCAAGCGCTTCCCACTCAACGCCGATGGAGCCCCAAATCGACACGGCGAGCGCCAGGAAGATCAAGGGCCATGCCAGCAGCACAATGAGGAATCTGTTCATGCCGCTGAGGCGGTGTGCCGTGAGCAGAAGCAGCGCAACGCCCGCGCTGAAACCGGTGACGAGCGTGTCGAACACCAGGGAGGTCATGGAAGCCATGCCGGCGGTGCGCGTGAGAACAGTCTGGAGGGCGAGCCATGCGAGGTTTACCACCAGCAGGGGGATGAGGATCATGAGGGCTTTGGCATTGCGGTTCTCCTTGAGGAGGATCAGGGCGGCCAGTGGAAGGAGCCAGACGGCGAATCCAGAGAGGTTGTCCTGCAGTCGGACATGTTGTATGACGGGTTCGCTTTGGGCGGGTCCCAGGTCGCCGAGGTCGTTATCGGCGACGAATTTGAAGTCGCCGTACAGCCACAGAGGTGCTCGCCACGAGCACGCGCATGTGCCGCCTCATCCATACTCGAATCGGCCGCCGCCTACTTTTTTGTCGCCCTTGTACACAGTGAACTCGGGCTGATTGCGCGTGGCGGTGTACGATTCGCCGCCGATGCCCTTTAGTTCGTAGCTTAGCTGGAACAGTCTGCCTTGCCGCTTGACGTCGATGCGCTGGGTGAGGGGTGCGCCGATATTCAGTTCGGCTGTGCCGTCGGCTTCAATGTTAATCGGGCCGAGCTGGTCATCTTGCCAGATATATGACTGGTAGCCTTGTTCGAGCCTGATTTGGCGGAGGCGCCAGGTTCCGGGGGGCAGGCTGAGGGGCTCGGTCAACTCGTCATTGGAAAAGGTTGTGTTGCGGTTGGCGGAATCGGCGAGTACGATTTTTTCGACATGGCTGCCGGTGATCGTTAACCGTCCCACAGGATCGGCGTCAGGTTCGGTTTCTTGCGGGGCTGCGATGAGGAGGCGGGCACAGGGAGAGAGCAAGAACAGTACGCCCGTTGTCAGTGCAAGCCGCAGAAGAACGTTGGGTCTTCTTTTCATTTGGCGCCCTTTGTACAGAGAGTTCTGTGATCGGCCGCGCGTTGTCGGCAGACTGCTATTATAACATACAGTCGTGGAGGAGTCTTGAACGTTACACAAAAAAAGCGAAAAAGGTGCGCGGGCGGTTTGGCGGGTATTACGGAGGATCGGAGGTTCTATTTTTTTGCGGCGTAGTAGAGGAGCGATTCATTGGAGGCGTGGAGGCGGCGGCAGGCCTCTCGGGCGATGTTGAGGATGAGTATGCTGAAGAGCTTTGTGTCCAGTTCGTAGATAGACATGAGGGCCTTGCGGCTGAGTACGATGAGCTCGGTGTCTTCGGCTGCCATTGCAGTTACGGAGTGGGGGCGGATTCCGATTACGGAGGCCTCGCCGAAGCATTGGCCTGCGTCGAAGGCGGCGATTTCAAAGTTGGTTTGGCCGTTGGCGGCGAAGAGGCGGATTTTGCCGGATTCGATGATGTAGATGTGGCTTGGCTGTTCGCCCTGTTTGAAGACGATTTCTCCCGGTTTGTAGGAGACTCTTTCGAGGAGTCGGAATACGGTGTACAACTGGTCTTCTGACAGGCCGGCGAGGATGGAGACCTTGTTGAGGATCGGGAGGATGTTTTCGACATCCAGAAATGCCGTGCATACCTTTCGGTCAGTCATGATCTACTCCTTGCATCGCCATCAGGCAAACTATACCACATGACCCGGGGGTAAGCAACCGGCGTTTTTATGAGACGGGGCGGTTGTCTCGGGCATAGCTTGATTATCGACGTTTGGCGGGGGTGTAATAACGTATCGGACCTGCAAATTTTGCGGTGTGTGGGGCGGTGTTTTGTTTTCAGGGCTGCTGAGATGCCTGGGAGGCGGCGATTAATGCGGCGCCGAGGGCGCCGGTTATCTGGGGGTTTGGGCATATTGCGACTTTGCTTTGGAGGGCGTCGGCGAGGGCTTTGTCCATGCCTGGTACGAGTGCGACGCCGCCGGTGAAGATGACGGGTCCGTTTGGGGTGTGCGGGGCCATTGCGGCGGTTCTGTGTGCGATGGCGTTGATGACACCGGCGACGATGTCGGCGGGATCGGCGCCTGAGGCGAGCAGGCCGATGATTTCGGTTTCGGCGAAGACGACGCACATGCTGCTTATTTGTGCGGGCTGTCGGCTTTGTGCGGCGAGTCGGCCGAGGTCGGCGAGGGGGAGGTCGAGTCGGTTGGCGACTATTTCGAGGAATCGGCCGGTGCCGGCGGCGCAGCGGTCGTTCATTGCGAAATCGCGGAC
>JAWLHD010000069.1:0-12370 GCA_041690555.1 Anaerohalosphaeraceae bacterium | reverse complement strand
GTAGACCGCCAAATCGCTTAGCGGAAAAAGCGCCTCATTCTTACCCAGAAGGCTGCTCGCCACGACGCTGCTGATGACCGAAGCCAGCAGAACCGGAGACAGCGTCTTGAAGTTTATGTCTCGAAGAAAAACCTCAAGAGCGAAAAGCACTCCGGCGATAGGCGCATTGAAGATGGCTGCTATGCCGCCCGCGGCGCCGCAGCCGACCAGTACCGGAAGGTTATGCCGAACAGTGCGAAACAGAGTGCCCGTCGATGAGGCGATCGCCGCACCGATCTGGATGATGGGACCTTCCGTCCCCGCGGAGCCGCCCGACCCAATGGTCAGTGCAGCCGTGACCATTCGCGCCAAAGCCACATGGAACTTGATCCGGCAGTTCCGGCGAACGATGGCGTCTATCACCTCCGGAACTCCATGCCCTATCGCTTCACGGGAATAGTAACGTGCAATCAAACCTACCAGCAGGGCCCCCGCCGCCGGCAGCAGGAAAAGAAATACGTACCGCTCTTGGTACAACCCGACCATGCCCGGCCCGCCATAAGCCGCCGCATCAACCAGATGAACCAGCTTGTCAAATGCCACGGCCATCACTGCCGTGAGAACGCCGATCAAGCCTGCAAGCAAATACAGTACTGGTTCGTCGCCCCACCGAAACTTTCTGACAGCAACATCGGAAGTACTCATGGTCCCAATTCCCACTGGTCTTCAAAAATGTTGCTCCTGCACTCCAGCTCGATATTGTACAGCAACAAGCACACCGACTTCAACTGCTTTTCAAAGACACACTGCTTTGCGCACAGCCGGGAGGCGCGCACCACAAGATATGGACAAGACAGTAATAAGCCTTGGGTTCGCTTTTCTAAAGGATTTCCAGGCCGATCGCGGTTACGTCGTCAACCTCGGCCGGCGGAAGATTTCGTTTGCTTACGAGATTGTCGAATGATTCGATCATCTTCTCAACTGGAAGATTGAGAATTGCAAGGAACTCGGGCGAAAAGGCGAATTGACTGTCGTCTCCATGTCTGCCAACGAGAGGCTCACATCCATCCGAGTAGAGGAACACCTTGTCCCCTGGCTCTAATTGCACCGTCTGCTGATCGAACTCAGTGTGCTCAAATACCCCCAGCAGTCCGCCGCGGCTTTCCAACTGCATCGCCTCGCCGTTCCGGATCAGCACCGGATACGGATGCCCAGCACGCGTGTACGTCAACTGGCGTGTCCGAACGTTCAGCAGGCAATAGCAGCAAGTCGCAAACAAACACCCCGCCAGATGCTGATCACTCATAGCCTGATTGAGGTTCTTTATCACCTCTAACGGACCGAATATACGGTAGTCGTTGCCCGTAGTCTCGCGCATCTTCAGTGCCTGCTTGAGGAACATCGTCAGCAGCGCCGCCGGCATCGAATGACCGACCGCGTCCGCCAGATAGAACCCGATGTGCTGCTCGTCAAGACGCGCAATGTCGTAGATGTCCCCCGACACCCAGTCCGCGGGCTCGAATATCGTCGCCCACCGAACGCTGTTGAGATTTGGAAGCCGCCGCGGAAGAAAATTCCGCTGAACATGCCCCGCCATCTTCAATTGCTCCGTCGTATCGTTCACCATCGAAACCGAAGACCGAACCACTGCCCCGCCGATCCCCAGGCTCCGCTGATAGGCAAGATTCGCCTCAACACGACCAACGATTTCCTCAACCGACGCTGTTCGAAGGGTTGTCGCCAGCCTGAACCGGTCGAACGGGAAATTGATGTGGTCGTTCAAAAGAATAACGGCTATATTCGCCTGCTCCAGCTTCTTGAGTTTCCGCCAAAGCGACTCATGCTGTCCGGGTGATATCTCCGACGTATCCAGAATAACCGTCCCGAATTCCCGCCAGGCCTCGCCGTCGCACACAAAATCTTCTATGCCGATCTTGTCCCAGACGATCTCTTCGTTGCTCAGACGCGTGCTCACCGAATCCGGAATGTTCTCTTGATTGGTGACAAACAGAACGTCCACGTATGAGGTTTTCAAGTCACTCAAATCCAGTAACTGGCTCTTTTGCATGGCGGCACCTTCATTACCAATGTTTCGACGGTCCATCGGAAGATTCACACCCTATGTGTTTCGACACCTGTTTTGCCCGACTTAACGCTCAAAATACCCTTTTTCGGCAACCCGCCAGGTCCGTGACATTGCCCGATAAATTCGTTTTTGCGGCCATTTGACAGCAGGTTCTCTACCCGGTATGATAATGTCGAAGGGGCGTACACCGATCACCGCGCCCCCGTAAATGACGACAGGATCTCTCCAAGAAAGGGCTGTCCTATGCAAGGCTTACGGCACACATCTTCACCGGCATTATCCAGACGGGGTTTCTTGAAGGCATCCGCCGTTTTCTCCGCCGCCGCAATGGCTTCCATGAGCCGTGTCTATGCCGCAGGTTCCGATAGAATACGCCTCGGTGTCATTGGCTGCGGTGGACGTGGACACCACGACACCGGCAAGTTTCTCACCGCCGCTCCAAATGTCGACCTGGTTGCGATGGGTGACATGTTCCCTGACAGACTTGCCGCCACGCGCAAGGGACTTAAGGCAGCCTTCGCCGGGCAGGTTAAGGTGACCGACGAAACATGCTTTGTTGGCTTTGAAGCCTGCAAGAAGGTTCTCGCCGCCGGCGTAGATGTGGTCATCCTCACCGCACCGCCTCACTTCCGCCCCGAACATCTCCGTGCTGCTGTAGAGGCTAACGTCCACGTCTTTGCCGAAAAGCCCGTCGCCGTCGATCCCGTCGGCGTCCGCTCCGTAATTGAATCCGGCGAACTGGCCGACAAAAAAGGCCTCACCATAGTCGCCGGTACGCAGATGCGTCGCATCAACCACCTTGTAGAAGGGATCAAGAGACTCCACGATGGAGCACTTGGCGACATCATGGGAGGCCAATGCGTGCGAATCGGCGGCGGCATGTTGGACTGGGGCCCAAAACCCCGTCAGGCCGCATGGTCCGATATGGAATGGCAAATCCGCAGATGGCTGTTCCTCACCTGGCTTTCCGGAGATTTCATCGCCGAGATGCACGTTCACAACCTGGACGTCGTCAACTGGGTCCTCGGTTCGCCGCCCGAACGCGTCATGGCGCTCGGAGGCCGACAGGTCCGCACTGGCCCAGAATACGGCGACGTCTATGATCACGTTTCCGCTGAATATGAGTATCCAAATGGCATCCGAATTCAATACATGGGAAGCCAGATCGATGGAGTATCGTTCCGCAACGACTTTAACTTCGCGGGTCCAAAAGGCTCCGTCTACATGGACTTCGGCAACTTCGTTGTCAAAGGCGCAAACCCCTGGAAGTACGACGGCCCACAGAACGACCCCTGCATAAAGCAGCACGCTGACCAGGTCGACGCCATGCTCAACGGCAAGAAGCTCAACGAAGCCCGGCAGATCTCCGAAAGCTCGCTGACCGCCATCATGGGCCGAATGTCCGCATATACCGGCCGGGCACTCAAATGGGACTGGGCCCTCAAGGCCTCAAAACTCGACCTCCGGCCCCAAAAATACGAACTCGGACCCCTCCCCATGCCCCCAGTCGCAATGCCCGGCAAGACCCCATTGATCTGACAACGCACCCCGAGGCAAAACGACGCGCGGCCCCGCCCCACGCGTGGTAAACCGCGCGTCCGTTGCGCACAATCTGCGATGTCGCTGAGCATAGCGGACCCTCAACACACGTTTTCTTTTCCGCCCCGAACACGCAAACCCTCCCCATGCTATACATGAATGTTGTGTTACCGGTGCTCTCAAACTGCTCAGCTGTACAAGTGGCGGAGCATTCCTAATAAAGGGGAATACGTGCGATTCTCAAATATTCATAATCTGCATCCTGCAGTCCGCTACGGCATGGCCATTATCGCCGTGCTTATTGCTTTGCTCTTGCGGTACGCCCTGACCCCGCTCATGGGCCCGTACACCCAGTACATAACTGTCTATCCATCCATACTTGTCGTCGCGCTTCTGGCGGGCCGCAACCCCGCTATCCTGACCGCTCTCTTTGGCGCTGCATCCGCCGCCTTCCTCTTTGGAGCACCGCCAGACTGGCGAAGCGTCACCGAAGTCGCATGGATCATCGCCACCGCCGTCCTTGCAGGATGGATGGCACAAAGACTCCGAAACGCGCTCGATGCCGCCGAGGCTAAGACCCGCGACGTCGAAGAAAGCGAGTTGTTCTTCCGCGAGACACTTGAATCCATCCCCGGCATGGTCTTTACAACCCGCCCCGACGGCCTCTGCGACTACCAGAGCCGCCAATGGACCGACTACACAGGTGTCCCGCAGCAAGACCAGCTCGGTGACGGCTGGAGCCAGCTTCTGCATCCGGACGACCGCCAGCGCGCCTTGGCCGTCTGGCGTACCGCCGTAGCCCAGGAAGCCGATTATGACATTGAATACAGGGTCCGCCGCCATGACGGCCGATACGAATGGTTCAAGGTCCGAGGGCGGCCGCTCCGCGACACCTCCGGCCGAATCGCGCGTTGGTTTGGCGTTGCAATCAACGTCGACGCATTCCGACGCACACAAGAGGAACTCCTCAATCTCAAGAACAGCCTCCAGGCACAAAAAAAGGAACTCCAGGACATCATCAGCATCGTCTCGCACGACCTGCGCGCACCACTTCTGAATATCCGCGGGTTCAGCCACGTCCTCGAGGACGACTGCCGGCAAATCCGTCGACTGCTCGCCTCACAGAACCTCCCCAGCCATGCCGCCGCCGACTTCGATCAAATACTCGATCTGAGCATACCCGAGGCGCTCAACTTCATCGAAGTCAGTGCAAGCGCCATGCACAACCTCGTCGAATCGCTCGTAAAAGTCGCCCGGGCAGGCCTCGTCGTACCCAGACCCGAACCCATCGACATGACTAGCCTCGTCAATGACATTGTCGCAAGCATACAGATCAAGTTCGACGACACCGGCGCAAATATAGAAGTCGCCGACCTGCCTCCTTGCTTCGCGGACCGCACACACGTCACGCAGATATTCACCAACTTGATCGATAACGCGCTTAAGTACCTCGACCCCCAACGCACCGGGGTAATATGCGTCGAAGGAATGGTTGAAAATGACCACGCACTTTATTGGGTATGCGATAACGGACTCGGCATCGACCCCGAACATGAGCAGCACGTATTCGACATCTTCTTCCGGGTTGATGGCAAAACCGGCTCCGGCGAAGGCATCGGCCTCTCCGTCGTGAAAAGAATGATCGAAAGAAATGCCGGCCGAATCTGGCTCCTCTCGGAAAAAGGAAAAGGCTCGAACTTCTTCGTAACATTGCCTCTGCCGGCAGGCTGCAGCGACTCAAGTAGCGCCCCCCGCCGGCTGGCGGAGGTCGCCCAACAAGGATAGCTGCCAAGAATCCTACCGACACCGTTACCTGCCAGGTGGTGTCAGCAGCAATTCCTCAATCACCTCTGCCAACTCCGCTGGGGGCATCCTGTGAACAAGGTAAGAGTGCCCTGAAGACTCGCCTGCGATCCACTGATTACTCCCATCCTCGTGCCCTACACACTTGCCCTCCGTCTCCGCAGCAAAGTAATCGCCCAGCCCGCGCACGGCATACAACACTGCGATCAGGTCCCAACTCGGCCGTTCCGACACGCGATTTGCCTTGAAAAAGTTGCGATAGAAGGCCCGAACCGGATTGTCCTCTGGACCATCGGCCGCCAGCCGCCTGCCCGTCATAACGTCGATCCCAAGACCGGTAAACATGATCCGCCCCGGCCAGTCCCTGATCACCTTGTATGCTGCGGGTCCGTCCATCCGAAAATTGTACTCCCCCTCACCCGGACGCGAATTCGGCCACAGCCCGCCCATCGCGATCAGTTCCTTGACCTTCGCCTTGACCAGCTCGCTGCCGCTCAAAGGACTGTGCTCGTCAGGCCCGCTTTCCAGCAAACCAGCCATATTCGTAAGCCAACCCACCACCACTATGACCACACTCCCGTCCGGCTGACCCGCCAGTATCTTGCGATACAAAGCAATCGCATCCGGAGCATCGTCACCACTCCTCAAATCGTGCGGATACGCGCCCACACTCTGGCGGTACCATTCCTCCGGATCAGGCCCTGCCTTTGACGACCCGATCGGCAGATCAGGCCTTCCATAATAAGTATTGATCACGTCGATCGCCGGCCCGCTCCAACGATTCCGGTTTGCGCTCATGGTCGCCAGAATCTCAGCCTCCCCCCGATCCGCCAGAACATGTAGTATAGCAAGAGCTCCCGCATCATCTACATCTGTCCCGATGTCAGTATCGAAAATGATCGACGTCGCTCCCGATGTGCTGCCTGAATTCCGTGCGTTCCCGCACCCGCCAGACACCCCGACAACACCCACAACGACCAACACAACCCAATAGCGCAGTCGCGACCGCATCTTCATGGTTTGGACTCCTTGTCTAAGATTCCTGCTGCCTTGACGCTGTCTGTCGCTAATCGCCGACAGCGTAATACTGCTGAGGTTCTGCAAGTTCTCAATGAACCGCCGCTCTGATTGTTGCGCCGGGCACAGAAATTCCGCAGGCACAAACCGTACTTCACGAAGGCTCGCTGCTGATTATCCCCGGACTGGTCAGGTCCTCGGCTACACGACCACCCGGCTGCACAACAAGAAAATCATCTTCATTCCACGCACCATCAACCATCCGCTGCATCAGCACCGAACTTCCTTCGATCTCCTCATACTTCCAGTGCAGGTAGTCGGCGCACCGGCGTGTGTACTGCCGGTAAGCCTCGCTCCCAGGCAGCCCCCAGTCTACGAATGTCGCCCATTCGTATTCCTTCATCCAGCCCTGCTCCAACTGCATTAGGTACTCGGCGTTGTCAGCCCCGTACTTCTGGCGGTACTCGGCAAGCAGTCGCTCATAACGCTCCTTGCCCGGCTGAGTCTCGCTCTCGATCCATCCCGGACTGTACCAGTACACCCCCCGGTGCGAATCGAAGTAATCCTGGTACTTCCCCCTGGAGCCAAGCAGCAGCGTTATACAGTCATGCCCCCGCGCCGCCACAATCGGGATCGCCGCCGATAAGCCCAGAATCCCGTTGCTGCAAAGACCATACCCCAGCAGCACCGCGTCATACGGCCGCCCCTGAACGTCGTGCGTTCGACCGAGTTCCTCCTGAACGCTGCTCCGAAGTTTATCCGGCTCGTTGTGAAGCCCCTGAGGCATCAACACAATATCGACCACATTTGTCGAACGAGCGGCACACAAATACGCCTCACGCTGCAAAACCTTGCATACCACAAATTTCAATCGCATACACACAGTCCCGCTTATCAATGCTCCGGCAAACCGTCCGCAGTCTACCCAAACCGCGGCCAACCCGCAAGCCTGCTCCTGCGCCCCCCAGGCTGGCGCATTCTCCGGAGTTCAGAATCTCAAACCCGCCCTGCCGTTACCTTCGAAAGCAAAACCGTTTGGGCAGAGGCCGAAATTTGGAGCATCTGTTCGCCGGGGGGGGAAATTTTGGCCTCTGGGGGCCCCGAACGGTTTGCTCGGCCCTCCAATCCCGCCTGCGCCGCAAGTTGCCAGGAAAATCCGTTCACCCTGTTACGCTCCCGAACCCTTGGCGGTTTCAACCTCCACAGCCTTTTTTTGGCTTGCTTTTCAACCCGCTTGACTGTAAAAAAGAATCGAATCCGGACTCGAATGGAAATGTGATTTGGTTACGAGGTAGAAAAAATGGCAGATCTCAAGGCGCTTAGCGACGCCGTCATCAAGGGCGACCAGAAAACCGCGGTCGATATCACCAGGCAGGCAATAGATGAGGGAACCGATCCCGGCACGATCCTCTCTGAAGGGCTCATTGCCGGCATGAACTACATCGGTGTCCGCTTCAAAGCCAACGAAGTCTACATCCCCGAAGTGCTCATCGCCGCCCGCGCCATGAAGTCAGCCATGGAAATCCTCGAACCCAAACTTGTCGAAGCGGGTGTCGAACCGATGGGCAAGGCCCTCATCGGCACCGTACAGGGCGACCTCCACGACATCGGCAAGAATCTCGTCGTCATGATGCTCAAGGGCGCCGGTTTCGACGTAACCGACGCCGGGGTGGACATCAGCCCTGAAGACTTTGTAACCAAGGTCAAAAACAGCAAGGCCCAGGTTGTCGGCCTCAGCGCACTTCTGACCACAACCATGCCCGCAATGGAAAAGACCATCAAGACCATCAGGGACGCTGGTATACAGGCAAAGATCATGGTCGGCGGCGCACCCGTAACGCAGGGTTATGCCGACAAGATTGGCGCCGATGGCTACGCCCCGGATGCCGCAAGCGCAGTCGATCTCGCCAAATCCCTGCTGTAACGCTGATACGCATCGTACGGGCGGCCCCGTGTGGCCGCCCGTGCGTAAGCCCGGGCCGACCTCAATCGCTCATGCTTGTGCCCAGTACTTTGTTGCAATGCGGACACGTAAAAACCCTCGCCAGTCTGGCATGCCAGAAACCCGCGCGCTCATAATAGTTGATCGTGTCCATTTCCCTGTCGCAATGCGGACAGATCGGCAGCTTGTCCTCGTCCCGAACCGGCTCGTAATGAACCTTTGCCATGGCACATCTCCCCTTTGCGGGCATGGGTACGACAGCCGCTACTTGCCCGCCACGCTCAAACCCTTCTTGCGCAAATACGCCTTCAGTTCCGGGATACGGATAGTGTTGAAGTGAAACACCGACGCCGCCAGCAGGATCGTCGCCCCAGCCTCCGCCGCCTCATAAAAATGCTCCATCTCCCCGGCCCCGCCGCTGGCCACAATCTTAGCCGAGGTCGCCTCCGCCATCATCCGAATAATCGGCAAATCATAGCCCGTCTTCGCCCCGTCTCCCGCCTTGCTCGTCGGCAGTATAACCGAAACCCCGTAGCCATCTACCTGCTTGGCCCACTCCAGCGCATCGTGTCCCGTCGCTGTCCGACCGCCATCGATATATACTTCATACCCCGACGGCAGCGAGGCATTCTGGTCCACGTCGATCGCCACGGTAACTTTCTCCCGCCCGAACTCCTTGACCATCTCCCCAATCACCTCCGGCTTGCGAAATGCCGCACTGCTCGTGCTGATGTGATCCGCACCCGCTTGCAGAACCGCTGCTGCGCTCGGCAAGTCGCTGATCCCTCCGCCTACGGTAAACGGCACTGTTGTCGCCTCCGCCACCCGTCGCACCACCTCCAACATGGTCGGCCGGTTCTCGACAGTCGCCGTAATATCCAGAAGCGCAAGCTCATCAGCCCCCGCCTCGCAGTAAGCCTTTGCACACTCCACCGGATCGCCTGCATCCCGGATATCCACGAAATGAACCCCCTTAACAACGCGCCCGTCCCGCATATCCAGACAAGGCATGATACGCACTTGCTTGTTCATTGCCGATCCTCAAAAAAAAGTTATCCTCTAAGTTGCGCCCGCTGACCAGGCAGGATAGACTACAGACGACCGACCGTCAAGCCGTCAGGTTCCCAGAAGCCCCGCAAGAGCTGTTCCGATGCCCGAGAAAGCCTTAAGCGGACGTCAGAAGGCTATAAATCTCATGGGGTCCTCAGATGGCCTATGGCTTGTTTTTGCCCGCCGCCCAGTATATGATGTGTTGTCCAAGAGGTGGTTCAAACTGTCTTTAACTGGCGCTATATGGAGGTCCTGCTATGGAACGTCGTTCTTTTCTGAAGATCACTGGCGCTGTTGTCAGCGCGTATGCACTGGGTATGCAATCTGCCGACGCACAGTCTGAAGCCGCCGGTGTCATAAAACACGCGTCAGGGCTGCCCCGACGGGTGCTGGGGCGAACCGGCAAGCAAATCTCCGTAGTCGGTTTTCCCGGCCTGTGCATGGTGCACGATGATCAGGCAGCCTGTACGCGTGCTGCCCGTGTCGCCTTGGATCGCGGCGTCAATTATTTCGATGTAGCCCCGGCCTACGGCAACGGCAGGTGCGAAGAACGCATGGGTGTGGCGCTGGAGGGGGTCGACAGGGAAAGTTACTTCCTCGCGTGCAAGACAAAAATGCGCGACAAGGACGGCGCCAGAGAAGAATTGGAGCGGTCGCTCAAGCGGCTCAAGACCGACCATTTCGACTTGTACCAGTTGCACCATCTGCGAAGCGCCGAAGAGGTCAAGCAGGCGCTTTCTCCGGGAGGTGCAATGGAGACGCTTCTGAAGGCCAAGGAAGAGGGCAAGGTACGGTGGTTCGGTTTTTCGGCGCACACGACCCGGGGGGCGCTGGATGCGCTGAACGGGTTCGATTTTCACACGGTGATGTTTCCAATTAACTTTGTGGAATACTACAAATTAGGATTCGGCAAGGCGGTGTTGGAATTAGCGGCCAAGAAAAAAGCCGCGGTGTTTGCGATGAAGGCAATGTCGCGAGGGTCTTGGGCTCAGGGGGCGCAGCGTTCGCGGCAATGGTGGTACCAGCCGACGGAAAGCCAGACAGAGATCGACATGGCAATTCGCTGGGCGCTGTCGCAACGAGGGGTGGCCGCGGCGATCTCCCCTTCATTTGTAGATCTGTTCGAGAAGAGCATAGAGGCCGCAAAGAGCTATCGGCCGATCACGGAGACCGAGACCCAAAGGTTGAAGGAAATAGCCGACTCATCCCTGTCGGTGTTTGAGCGCGAAGAAAAACAGCACGCAATGCATCAGCGGCATCCATATCCGTTCGGACCGTATGACGACTGCAGCCGATTGGCCTGAACAAGTCGGTTGCAGATGCGCATCGGCAATGCCGCCGCATGAGAGAGCCCATGCTCACAGATCTCGCATGGCTTTGTTGGGCCGCTTAAATTTCGACGGTGATTCCCGGTTGTGGTGGGTCATAGCGGCCGTCGGGGCCTGCCTTGATGGGCGCCGGTGTGTCGAACGTCAGGCTGTCTATGTCGGCGACGAACTGGAACTGCGAATTGAACGCCTGCTCCCACGTCACGAATCGACCCGTGTGCGCGGCCATCCGGCCCATTAGTGCCGCCACACTTGCATCGACCGCCCGACGTGACTCGTTATGCGGCTTGTTGCCCCGAATAGCATCAAGCAAAACCTGCCATTCAGCATGGTACGGGTTCGGGTCGCGTCCCTCGAACTGCCAGATTACCTCTTCGGGGATCATGTTCTGACTCTTGTACATCTTCGATCTCGGCTCGCCCAGTGTCGCCATGATACAGGCCGAACCTTTTGACCCATGTGCGTAGTCGCTGTAAGTCTCCCAGCACCCCGTCATGTGCCGTGAGAAGGAGAAGAGCTTTCCGCCGTCGGCGAAGGTGTACTCGATAGCGAAATGATCGAACTGGCTTCCCGATTCGGGATAGCAGCGACCGCCCATGGCCTGAGCGGAGACTGGCCACGCGTTCTTGGCCCAGCAGGCGACATCGACGTTGTGGCAATGCCAGTCGATAAAAAAGCCGGACGACGCCCACGTGAAGCTTGTGGCGTGGCGCACCTGGAACTCGGTTTCATTGGCCCCCTTGGGCAGCGGCGGGCAATGAGCCGGGCCGTGAACGCGATATATACGCAGCGTATGAACGTCACCGATCGCTCCGTCGTGAATGCGACGAATAAGCTGCTGGCGTGCGGCCGAGTGCCGCCACATGAAGCCCACCCCGACCTTCAAGCCCTTCTTTTCGGAGACCTCGACCGACTTCAGCAGACGTCGCGCTGCGGGAGAATCAGCCGCGAAGGATTTTTCCATGAAGACATTCACGCCTCGGTTGACGGCGTACTCGAAATGCGGTGGGCGAAAAGCCGCATGGGTGGCGAGAATGGCAACGTCACCTTCTTTGAGCGTGTCGATCGCCTTCTTGTACCCGTCGAATCCCAAAAACCGCCTATCGGCCGGCACATCCACCCTGTCGGAGTAGGCCGCCGTCAAATTGGCATGACTGCTATTGAGGCGATCCTCAAAAACATCCGCCATAGCGTGCAGTTTTACCGGTCCGGCAGTCGCTGCGAATGCGTCGGCGACCGCGCCGGTGCCGCGGCCTCCACAGCCTATCAAGGCTAGTCTGATGGTGTTGTTATCAGCCGCGTAGACGTGCGGCGACAGCATCTGAGCGACCCCGCCGGCCGCCATCACACGACCCGTACCCGCCAGAAACGTGCGGCGCGAGCATTCTTTCGGTGTGGCAGATCTGCCGATTTGGCGTGTCTTCATTGGTTCCTCCGATTCTCAATGGTATTTCCGTTGCACATTAATGATAACGCCTCTGCCCTCTGGCGTCAACAGACCTGAAAACTAATTTCCACCGCACTGCGCTGACTGCCTTATCGTTGAATAGTTGTTTGGGACATGGATTGACGATATGCCGTTCTGTGTTTATTATGACCGTTTTGTATATCAAGCCGGGTTTGTTG